>CAYXFO010000518.1:0-3019 GCA_964464255.1 uncultured Pirellula sp. | reverse complement strand
TTTTTTTTTGACGTTTGCGGGGGGGGGGGGGATAAACTACGGATCGAGGTACGCACTAAATCAATGCAACTTTCAATTCTTGAGGTGCATGATGATCGTAAGAAGGTTCTTGATCGGTTTGAACGCGGTCCTGCTATCCCTTCTCGCTTGTACGACAACTCCTGTCTTTGCTCAGACCCAAACAGACAGCGAATCAATTCAGTCCGGACTCAAAGGCTCAGCGGATGGAATTGATGCAAGTGGTGTCTTGCCTGATGCCGCAGTCGAAAAAACGAAGACGATCACAATTACTGAAGAGGTGCTGCTTCCGGAAATCGACTTGGGCCGAATCGAACCCGGCAACGCAGGTCATTTCCTGATCGGCATCGACACCAAACTACCGCTCCGGTCGGAGTGTGTCCAAGTTGCAAAAGCATGCGGATGCACGAAGGTAACTTTGGCCGAGGGTAGAATCTTTGAACCTGGAAAACCTTTCCGGATCGCGCTCGACATGGATGCAAAGGATGGGCATGGGACTCGCCAAACCCAATTTTATATGGCTTTTCGAAACACCGAAGGTTACGTGAAGGTAACCCAACCGTTGAAGTTCTCTGTCGAACGCGAATTTGACTTTGGTCCTGGAGAGTTACTGAGTTTCGAACTGTTTGAAGACGACAGTTCGCGCACGGTCTCTATCAGAAATAATTCAGGCAATGCCATGGAGATATTTGAAGTCGTGTACTTCGGCAATGATGGTGCTTACCGCCCACTCGACACATCGATTATCAACGACGCGTCGAACAACCCATGCATTTCGATTCGCGTGGGTGAACTTCGGAATCTTATGGATGAGAAGGCTGTCGAGGAACTCCAGGGAGAATTGCAGATATTTGCGGGAACGTTATCGGAATCCAAGCATGGCGTTGTTCGCCAAGTTGCGACGATACCGACCAAGATACGGGCCGGTGTCAAAGTTCGCGTGCTGCCAGAGATGGTCTTCATGGACTCCGCCACATCGACCGTCACCCTGCGTGTATTGGCTTCGAAAAAGACAAGCGGTTTGCCGAGCGATACGCTGAATGTGAAAGTGACCTGCGGAGACGAGTTGGTCGCATCCAAGACACGGCACAGATCGCCCCATTGGGTGGATGTAGAGCTTGACGCTGATGACTTGAGGCATTTGATTGGCAAGAAAATCGCGTTGCATATCGACTCGCCCGAACTAAGGGGTGATTTTTCGATACCTATCTCGAAATGATGACGTCGTTTATGGCCTTTACTGAGGAGAGAGAAATGATCCAAAAAGCATTTTCGGTTGTCTGCGTTTTGCTTGCTTGGGGAACGTATGCATTCGGTCAGGATTTACCTGATGGGACCCCACCCAAGGACGAAGGTTACGGTGATTGTCTGCAAAAGACACAATTGAACTGTCCTCCAGAGCCACCGACATGTGGGACGATCAATTGCAATCCAGGGGCAGTAAGATGGGTCGCGGATCCGAGCGATGCCTGTAGCCAAATCCCCGAAGTTGATTTCAGTTGCCCGGACTTTAGTAGGGAACCATGCGAGTACGACGAAGGGCCAGTAGAAAAGTGCAAAATTGCTGAAGAACCTCGACCTAGTTCTGGATACGATGACATGGTAGGCGCGGGTGAGCATATTTGCTGGAAGGTTCGACCTTGCGCGCACTCATGCTGGAAGACCGCCATCCCGCTGAAAGTACTTGACTCAAGACGCATTTCTCCGTATCCGGATAAGTGCGAAGAGCCGTACGTTGCTCGGAAAATTACCATCTTCAAGCACAAATGCAACTCCGGACAAGGAAATGGGGATCCGGATTTCGAGGCGGAATGGAAGCGAGAATTTATTATCAAATGTGTCGGCGAGGTATTACCGTGCGCGCCCAATACGCCGAACGATCCTCCCAATCCTCCCAACCCGGGACCAGGCAAACCGGAACTCGTTCCCGACATCGATGATCCTATTGGCCAGAAGTGAGTGCGAAAATGAGAGCTTTCCATCGTTCGACGCTGTTTGCCATGTTGCTTGGATGTGGGGTTGCCATAGCGATGTTCCGTCCGGCGGACGCGCAGCAGTGGTCCTTCTCGGAACTGGCCAATCGCCTGAGCCAAGAAAAGGCCAAAGTGGTGACTTATCGCTTATACATCCATCAGACTCCAATCAAAGGGACCAGATTTGACAAACTTACCTGGATCCATGAGTTTTCGGAGATCGGCAACCATGAAGTGGTGGCTCGCATCGATCGTAACGAAAGCGGCGCTATCCAGTCGTGGCGGCTAAGTGGACACACGGAGGATCTTGAAATCTATGGGAGCAATCGGAACAGGAAGATCTACCACCGCAAAGTGCCGGAAGGCGAAAAAGTTCAGCTACAAACCTTCCTGGACTGGAGGATTGTGGGCTTCTCATTTTGTGGTGACCTCGGTGATCGGTTTGAAACGGTCGCTACCAATATCTCGAGTTGGGATAAAACTGGAACCGAAAAAGAGTTTAGGAATACGAAAGACGGTTTGGTCGTTAAAGAGTACCCAAGCCTCGAGATCGAGGCAGAAATCAAGGATGGCATTCGCATCAAGATGCTGAAGCATGGGTATGAGCCAAAGGGTGATCGACGAGATCCTCAGTATGTGAAATGGACCGTGGAATACAAGAAGGCCTTCAACCTGATGCTTCCCTCGAAAGCGACATTGATTTGTGGTGACAATACAGTGGAGTATGAGTTTTCGTGGATGATGGTCAACGAGCCGATCGAGACGGGACTCCCTACGGTGAAACGATTCGCCGCCGACTTGCCGATCGATAAGCCGCAGCCCTGATAAATCGAAGCTCGCATCCGCCTAATCGTGCGGCAGATACTAGCCGAGATGCGCAAGCATCCGGGTGGAAGCGTACTCCCATACCGCCATGTCTGCCTCAATTCCGATCCGAGGGCTCGCGTCCTTCGGCTTTTATTTCAAGGCACGAAAACAACCCGGCAGTCGCATGTTCGCCGAGATGCGTCAGCATCCAAATACTAGCC
>CAYXFO010000517.1:0-3024 GCA_964464255.1 uncultured Pirellula sp. | reverse complement strand
CTGAGTAGCCGCATCTCCTGGGCGACCGATATTGTCGTTCAGAAGCGAGTGATTCGTGTCATAGCTGCCGAAGACGGAGACGGGGATATCCGACCCGATCAAGACCGACTCGAGCCTGCGAGCTTGAGCTGTTGTGTCCGGGTTGCCTGAGAAGAACAAAATCATAAAAGGTGGGATGCCTTTGTCCTTGGATATGTGCGTGACTGCTGAGAAATCGACATGTTTCAGTGGGTCGTTGCCGAACTTTTGGCGATGGCCGAACGTGGGCATCTTGTCCCCGTAGATCATTTGGCGATGTTCCGCCGTCATGATTATCTTCGGGATATCGTAGGTGTCGCCGTCAACCGGAATACATCCCTTGAGCGACGAAAAGGGTACCCCAACTTCCTTGAGATACCGATCGTCGATGCATAGTAGCGCCGCCAACTGAGCTCCTGCGGAGTGCCCACCTATGATCAGTCGATCAGGGTCACCTCCGTGCATATCGATGTTCTTATGGACCCACGCAATCGATTGAGCGACATCGCGGATCAGTTCATCCATGGTGACATCTGGCAGCAGCCGATAATTGCATGCTACGAAGACGTAACCTTTGTCCATGAAGAATCTAGGCTTGATTGCAACATCCGATTTATCCCCAGTCTGCCAGCCACCGCCGTGGATCCAGACTACGACCGGTCGCTTGCCATCTTTTGCGCTGCTGGTTGGACGGTAGACGTCCAGAACATGCCTGGGATGGCCATCGTTCCAATATGGGATGTTCGGAACTAACTCCTGCTCGGGTACTTGCTGGGAGTAGACGGTTCTAGGGATCGTGAGTTGCAAGCAGATGACAACCAGAAGCATGAGTGAGGTTAAACGGCCGATCATTTGGAATGTGTTGAGAGAGAGGGATGAGATAAATGCAATCATTAACTGAGTGAATTCTAATCGAAAACTCACGAATGTAAGCATCAGTCGCCGGTGGGGGATAAATGCTTTGATTCGCTATTGATCTAGAGTTTGGAGTTTTGGTAAATCCAACGACAAGAGTTGTATTTCCCGTAGATCGTCAAGGGTAGCCCGATGTTGTTTGGTCAACGGATCGCCCATTTTTTAATTGCATTCTTGAGTATTTCCTCGTTCGTCCCTGGACAGGAATCTCCCAGTCCAGATTCTACGAGTCGTCGCCCGCCACGCGATGAGAGTTCCACGAAGCTGGTAGAGCCGAAGCGGTTGCCAGCCAAGCTCGCCAGCGGTGCGAATCAATTGCCCTCTGAAAATGAGGAATCGAAAGCACCGGAGGATGCAGCATCTCAAACGCTGAGAGATGTTGAACCTAAGAAGTTGGTTGAAACGGCTGGCCCCGAGTCGGGTGAGAAGGTCTTGCTTCGATACAAGTTCACGGATGGGATGGTGATTCACAGCGAGGTTACACACCTGGCAAAAAGTGGGACGCGGATTGATTCGGCGGAGCAGGATGCGAATTCGCGAACTGTGACCGACAAGTCGTGGCGCGTCATTGACGCCAGCAAGGGATTGGTGACTTTCGAATATTGGATTGATGGCATCGACATGTCGCAACAAGTTGGGGACGCCGAAGAGATCAAGTACAGTTCACGCGAGCCTGGCGATTACATCCCTCCGCAATTTTCCATGACGGCGGATAAGGTAGGCAAACGAGTTTCAACGATTCGAATCGATGATACTGGCATGGTGGTGGCCCGTAGCGATATTCGCAACCCACCTCATATGGGGATGGGTGATGTGACTATGCCGTTGCCCAAAGGTCCCGTATCGATAGGAGCAACCTGGGAGATACCGCGCGAGATGAAAATCAATCGCAGAGATGGGACACAGCGCGTCGTGAAATTTCGCGAGCTGTTCAAACTCGAGAAGATCAGTGCGGGTGTTGCGACGGTTTCCGTGAAGAGTGAACCACTCTCGACGATGGGGGAGCCATCTGAGGAAGCGCAGATCTTGCAACAGCTCAGCAATGGTACGATTCGATTCGATGTCGATGCGGGGAGGATGATCTCAAAGGAACTCGCTTGGGATCATCAAGTGATCGCGTTTTCGGGGGCGGGGAGTGTTCTTGAGTACTCGGCTCGATTGGAGGACAAGGTCACCTCGGTAGACGATGCTACTTCGCCCAGCTCATCCCGATCCGCTAGTTCGATCGGCTCCGGGACGGGCACGAGTTACAAGTAACGATTGAAAATGTTCTCAAGCATTTCCTGGCGACCGCTTTCGTTGGTTGAGGCTTCTCCTCGTCCGGTGATGTATGCGTCGAGCGATTCAAAGGTTGCTCGGCCGGATTCGATCTCGTGCCCGATACCGGAATCCCAGCTTCGGTAGCGATGCTTTACGAAGTCGCTCAGAACGCCATCTTTCCGAATTTCGGCGGCCATTCGGAGACCGCGAGCGAACGCATCCATACCACCGATGTGGGCATGGAACAGGTCGATCGGTTCAAAGCTTTCGCGTCGCACCTTTGCGTCGAAGTTTACGCCTCCCGTGGTGAAGCCTCCCCACTTGAGGATGACCAGCATGCATTGCGCGGTGAGATAGAAATCGGTGGGGAACTGATCGGTGTCCCAACCGAGCAGCAGGTCGCCGGTGTTTGCATCGATCGAGCCGAGCATTCCTTGCATGCCTGCGTAGTCCAACTCATGCATCATCGTATGTCCGGCCAGGGTGGCATGGTTGGTCTCAATGTTGAGTTTGAAGTAGGGCATCAAGTCGTAGGCGCGTAGGAAATTGATACACGCTGCGGCATCGCTGTCGTACTGGTGCTTGGTCGGCTCCTTGGGCTTGGGCTCGATCAGGAACGGTCCAGAGAAGCCGATTTTCTTTGCGTAATCGACGGCCATGTGCAGGAACTTACCAAGGTGATCCATCTCCCGTTTCATGTCGGTGTTCAGGAGGGTCATGTATCCTTCGCGACCGCCCCAAAAGACGTAGTTCTCTCCCCCCAATTCCTTGGTGACTTCGAGTGCTGTTTTTACTTGAGATGCGGCGAAGGCAAAGACATCGGCATTGCAG
>CAYXFO010000516.1:0-3069 GCA_964464255.1 uncultured Pirellula sp. | reverse complement strand
CTATTATGCACTAGCTCAGTTTGAACTAGCCAACGCGTTGTTGGATCAGAATCGCGAAGACGAGGCCATGGAACTGATGAATAATTGCGTCCTCATCTCGCGGCGCACTGTTCACATGAAACATCCTCGCATCAGGATTCTTCTCGACACATACGCCCCTTTACTGGTAAAAAACAAACGGACTCAAGAAGCCATCGACCTTTGGAAAGAGTATCTCGACGCACAGCAAACACGTTTTGGCGACAAGGATGCAATCACCTACGAAAACCTGACTTCCTATATGCGTTTCCAAATCTCCATAGGCGACTCGAATGGAGCACTGGAAACCATCACGAAAATAGAAACCGGTATCGAGCCGCTCCAATTCAAGGAAAGAAACGAAATCCTCGCATTCGCTCTTCGTAAGCATGCAGGAATTCTCTATGACCAGAAAACCAATTCGCAACTAGCGGTAGACCTAGCATCGCGAGCTCTTGAGCTCTATCGAGGCGACGCGAAGCTCGGCAAAGATGGATCTTTCGAATGGTTTCGAGCCCACGTCACGCTGGCCAGAGCCTGTTTGCAAGATGGACAACTAGAGCGTTCTTTTGAATTGCTCACCATGGCTGAAAAAATGATTCCCTCATTCAGCGGAAAAGATAAGCTGTTCCTGAAAGATGATATCCAATACGAGAAGGCCAACTGGTATCTCCTTGCCGGTGACATCCCGAACGCCGTACTCTGCTGCGAAAAAAGACTGGACTATGCCAAGACAGACGCAGAGTTGTATCCTGATATTGCTCGAAGCTTCATTTCGTGCGCAGAAAGCGGGCAAACTACAGGAGTGGATCCATCGATCGTCGAATCATGTTTCGCGCAGGCCGTAGATGCACTTTCCAAAGCCCTTCGGAAGGGGAAGATCTCCGTCGAGACGGTCAAGAAATCTAAGCGATTTGCGATACTCTCCAATCGCGATGACTTTAAGTCGCTTATCGAACGCGAAGAGTCTGGGAAATAGATCGCCAGTTGTTACGCAACCGTTCATGGGTCGTATTGTGTTTCCTGCTTTTAGGACTGACTCCAAACGGCACTTTGGTATCGATAGGCAGGTTTGATCGCGACATCTCGAAATGGTTCTTGGTAAAGCGGAGTTGCCGAGGAGGAGAACGGCGGCACGAGCCACATCCATTTGCCGTACGGCTCTCTGCCCGCAGCTTGCTCGTTTCTGCAGAACTCTAAGAACTCATGACAAACATTGTGGTGATCCGCCATCTTGACGCCTGCACGATCGTACGAATGCAAGACCGCCTCATGCAGCATCAGCATCGCTTTATCCCGCCAGAGTGTCCGGTCGTTGGAGATATCCAGCCCCATCGACTCTGCAATCTCCGGGAGCAAATTGTAGCGGTTGGAGTCGGTGAGATTTCGAGCAGCGATTTCGCAGTCGAGATACCATCCATTGAACGGAGCGAAGCGATACATCATTCCGCCTGCGTCCAATGCCATATCCGATACAGCAGGCAAAGCGTACCATTTCAGTTTCCGCCGAGATAACCAGGGGTGCTGCGGGTGGCTCAATTCGACTTCTCGTTTGCAATCCTCCGGCAACTCGTAGAGCTTCGGCCCATGCTCTTGCGTCTGAATGACCAGTGGCAAGAGTTCGAAATCTGTTCCCTCTGGTTCCCAGCCAAGGGTCATGATTTTTTGGGTCAATGCATTCTGAGCTGGGTCGCCAATCTGCTTGCCTGACCGCAACCTAATTCCCGCATAGCGCAGCAACTGCGGGTTCCAGATTCGCGGACCTGGGGATTGCCGAGTTCCCGGCGAAAACACGGTGATCGCTGGTCGCAAGTCTCCTCCGTTCCAAGCGAACCGCATATGCTCGAATAGCGATTGAGCAATCGCATCGGGATGGGACACATCGCGGCAATCGCGCAGATGCAATCCTTTCCAATAAAGACGCCCTACACATCGAGCTGCATTTCTCCAAGCCACCCTTGCTGCAAATCCAAGTTCCTCCGCTGTTTTTAATCAAGTCCCTTGTTCTTGAATTTGCTCCGTTACCCGTTCGATGCGTTCTGCTAAGTTGCAGCGTCCAGGTTGCTCCGCCTCGAACTCCTCCAGAAACTTGATTGCCTGTTGAACGGGAGGCAAATCGGTCTTGAGTTGCACTTGGTGATCCAAGGGACATTTCGGGGTGAAGTCCTTCTGCCGCCATGCTCCGGGAGTCGCGCCGCTCCCCTGGCCTCTTTGCGCATGCAAGAAACTGTCGGTTCGAACCTTAACGCTTGGCATTTCTTTCAGGCTGTCCATCACCATCCGATTGAATTCACCCGGGCCACAGACGATCACCTCGCATTCCCCGAGATTTGAGATTTGGCGTTGGATGATTTCCGATGACAGCCTGTTACCGTGGCTTGAGCAGTACTCCTCCAGTCGAATTTGTCCTGATTGAGACAATTCCCTCAGTTCGTTCAGATAGGGCGCCGAGTTCTCCAGTCGATAGCCGTACATGATGGTTGTCGGACGCAGGTCTGCTATTCGTCTTGCAGCCGCGATCGCCGGTGTTACTCCGATCCCAGCTACGACATAAACCAGCGAAGCATTATCAGCGGGGTTGGGGCACACATCTCCTTCGGGTGCAAAGACCCGTGCCAACGTGCCATCCGAGGTTTGTTTCAGCCAATTCGAGAAGAATCCGCCATCTTCAATCTTGACTCCGATTTCATATTGGCGATCCTTGCAACTGGTCAGCGTGTAGGGGCGACCGATCCAGACACCATCGATCAAGGCATCGATACGAATGAACTGGCCAACCTTCGCTGCTGGCAATCGTTCATGCGCTACCGACTCGAGGTGAACCCGAAAGGATCCCTCTGCCAAAGGTTGCTTGCTGAGTCGACACAGATACATGTCCTGCTTCCCCAAGAACATGGGCAATCGGCCTCTACATCCTCCACAGACGCCTCCCGCCCCCGTTAACTTGATCAACTCCTCGACAGTACTCGCTCTTTTCGCTGCCTGGGAAAGTGTCGCGCAAGTAGCATTGGTGCAGGCGCATACAATTTCCGAGCTCGAGGCCGTTCGGAG
>CAYXFO010000515.1:0-3073 GCA_964464255.1 uncultured Pirellula sp. | reverse complement strand
TAGTTCTCGGTAGTCGCGGATCGCTTGCTCACTTCGATCAAAAAGGACGGGCAGTTTAGCGCGAATCGATTCGACATCGTTGTTCGCGTCCTGAGCAAGATCGATGTGGTACTTTACGTTGGCCAGGGCCGCTATGGCGGCGTTTCGGATGTAGGCGGGTTCTTTGGGAGAGTTCTTGCGGAGTTCGGCATAGAGAGACTCGGCTTCGTCGTATCGGATGTTCTCGAGGGCGGCCGCGGCTCGAACCGATTTTTCATAACGCTCTGAAGCCACGCTCGCCTGCTGCTTCGGTCCAGGCACAGGCGGTTTGCGATTGGCTACCCACCATGCTATCGCTACCGCTGCGATTAGAAATGCAATCGCGAGCATAGTTGTCCGAGCTCGATTCGGTGAAGAAGACGCAGTCATCGGATTTGTGCTATGTCGAGAAGAGGAGGGATTGTCAGCCTAAGGGAGGGGCTATTCCGATTAAGGTGGCCGCAGGGAAGTGTGTCAAACGGGGGTATGCTGCGCGGGACTGACCAAGTCACATGGACATGGTGACAGGTCGTAGCGGGATGCACAATAAAGGCAAAAGCAGAGTCGACCATCCTAGAACCTGTCGCGGCCATCCCAGGGTTACATCATCGTTGCGGCTCGGCGGGTGAGGAATTCCCATCAGCGACACCAACAAGAGCATGACAACGAACAAGCCTTGTTTATAGACGATCGCGCCGTAAATCACATAACCCACGCAGGCAGCATAGGCGCACCAACTAAAAATTCGTGACCGTCGCCCCAGGAGACCGAAAATGACATGTCCTCCATCCAGTTGACTGATCGGGATCATGTTCAGTCCTGTAACGAGCAATCCTACCCAAGCTGCCATCAACAGCGGGTTCATATCGGTGTTGGCGATACCAGGCTCACCGAGATGGGACATGGAAACGGCTGTAGCGGACGCAAACCATTCGGACAGCCATTGAATCAGGATGGGCTGGCCGAAAACATAGGACGGACCGGTTCCGGACCAGAGAGGCAATTCGAGCATCAAGCCCGCAATCGCGACAGGGATAGCCAAGAACATGCCAGCGATCGGACCGGCGATCCCTATATCAAAAATCTGACGCCGATCCGCCTGCCGTCCGTCCATCAGGATGACAGCCCCGCACGTTCCAATCGGGCTGACGGGGAAAGGGATGAAAAGAGGAGGCGTCGATCGAATACCATAAGCTCGGGTCACTAGATAATGACCCAATTCATGAGCTCCGAGGATCGCTGTCAGCGAGAGAGAGAACAAAAGCCCGGGGATCCAATTAGCGAGAATCGATCGTCGGACTTCGAACAGTGAGTTCTGCTCCCAAGATTTTTCAAGAACCTCGACGGGAGACCAAGCCGTCAAGCCTGCCCAAGTCATGGAGGCAATCGAGGCGACCAACAGGAGCAAGGGAACCCGCCATCGGCGAAACCATGAGCGGGTCTGCACAAGAGAGCTTACAGGCGCTTGTTCGGCGGGCGAAGGGTCGAGTCGGAACTCGAGCGACTGCAATGTTTGGTCTGCTCCCGGCGCTAGCTTTGGCGGGGCATCCGAAGGATTGTTTGACATAATGCGATGTATCGTCCCCCATCCAGGGAAAAACCACAAGGCGTCATGCCCGGTGCCGAAGTTTCTCGCGGGCCCGAGTTAGAAATGGTCCGATACTGTTTTCCGAGAGCCCCAGATGACTACCGATTTCGCGGTATGATTTGCCCTCGAGATGAAACATTCGAATCGCTGAGGCTTCGTCATGGGAGAGAGCATGAAACGTCTCCGGTGAGTCCCAGTCAACGGAAGGACTGGATTGAGACGATCGACCTTTTGGGTCAGGTATGGACTCGATTTCCACATTCGAACCAATCGGAAGCGTCCTCAAGGAGAGCTTCTTGATGACTGTTCTGCGAGCGATGACCACCAAATAGGCAGCCAGCGAACTGTCCCCTCGAAACTGACGAAGTGCTGCACAGTCCCGGTCGAGAAGCGCGACGAACACATCCGATACGAGATCGTCTCTCGACGGGTGGTCCAAGGGGATTCGGAACGAGCTTGCGACATGCTCTACGGTGTGGATGATCAGGCCGATGTAGCGATCGCAAAAGCCTCGCCAGGCCTCTTCGCTACCCGCGAGGCAGTCATGCAAGAGTTCACGATCGAGATTGGAAAGGGCCACGGCTAATCCGAGAAAAAAAGCAATGCGTTGGTATCTGTATCGGTTACTCCCGAGACAGCTACTGGAATTCATGTCCCGATGCTTCGTCCTTATATTAGGTAGGGAGATGTTCGCCAGCAAGGGAATTCAGGTTGCTTGACACCCCCAATCGCACCGCCTACCATGCCAGAAATCTAGGGAGAAACCCCTGGAATTACTGAATTCATCGAAATGTTGCATTCGATGGAATCGTCAAAAGGATTCCTGTTTTTATAGGAAAGGTTCTTGTCGCCATGACCCACGTTGTCACCCAGCCCTGTGTCGGTTGCCGATACACCGATTGCGTTGTCGTCTGCCCTGTGGAGTGTTTCTACGAGGGTGAGAAGATGCTCTACATTCATCCTGAGGAATGCATCGACTGCGAAGCATGCGTGGCGGAATGTCCCGTAGAGGCGATTTTCCACGAAGATAATGTGCCCGACGATTGGAAGAGTTTCATCGAACTGAATGCGGAAATGGCGTCCAAGTCGACCGTCATCACGGAAAAGAAAAAGCCGCTCGCGGACTCTTAGTTCTTATCCGTCCCTCATTGACTCATCACCAGAACCGAGAGGGGAAGCGTGCCTCTCGGTTATCTCTGACACGGTCTATCGATTTCGCTTTCGGTTCCCCGAAGCGGCCACGGTGATGAAGATCATGACTGCGACGAGGATGGGGAGCATGCAAGTGCAAAAGGTCCCAAACAGCATCTCGAAGAAGCCCGTCTTCTCGGGGGCCTGAGCGGCGGTTGGGATGACTGCCGGTGGAGGAGGAGCCCAAGTCGGTTCGGGCGGAGCAACGGCACTTGTGCGTGCCGAGTAGCCGGTCACGGGATCGTTATTGGGTTTCGCAAGTGCTTTGAGTATCTC
>CAYXFO010000514.1:0-3081 GCA_964464255.1 uncultured Pirellula sp. | reverse complement strand
CTGAAAAACATATCCCGCAAAGAAATCTGTTTTATGTCGGAAACAGTTGTTGAAACTCATCAATTGACCAAACGCTACGGTGACTTCACCGCCTTGGATAGTCTCTCGATCCGTGTTGCCCGCGGACAGATCCTTGGCTTTATCGGACCCAACGGAGCCGGAAAGACGACAACCATCAAGATTCTTGTCGGACTCTCACGGCCCACGTCCGGATCCGCAACCATTGCAGATGTCGATTGCAGCAAACACGGTGCTCGCATCAAGCAAGTAGTCGGATACATGCCCGATCGCTTCGGGTCATACGACAACATGCGCGTCCACGAATACTTAGATTTCTTCGGCGCGATATTTCGCATTCCGACTCGCAAGAGGCGAGATCGCATCGAGGATGTACTCAACATCACCAATACCGCCTCGATGAAGGATAAATATGTCGAGAGCCTAAGCCACGGTATGCAGCAACGCGTCGGCATCGCACGGACACTGCTACACGATCCCGAAGTTCTCATACTCGACGAACCCGCCAACGGGCTCGATCCCAAAGCCCGGATCGAGATGCGAGAATTGCTACTGAAGTTGGCGGCGTCGGGAAAGACCCTCATCGTCACCAGCCATATCCTTCCGGAGTTGTCGCGGATCTGCAATGTGGTGGCAATCGTCACAGCAGGAAAACTGCGAGCTTTCGGCAGCCAAGAAGAGGTCATGGCTCGACTCTGCCCTCAACGCTGCTACGAAGTCCAACTCGCTCCTGATGAAATCCTCGCTGGCGCTCGCGATAAACTCTCCTCGCTTCTCCTGAACAATGAAGGAATCTCCATCAGTGAAGCGGAAAGAACACTGCGATTCCCTACGTCGCGCTCCGAATCGGAATTGGCCAACGTTCTGAGTCAAATGGTGCAGGCGGGAATGAAAGTGACTCAATTCCGAGAAGTGACCAGCGATCTCGAGGACGCATTCCTCACCGTAGCCGCTTCGACCGATTAGCAACCAAACCTGTCAACCATAGCTTTCCTTTTTGATCAACCGTCAGTCTTGCGATAAAGATTACTCAGTGACCGATCCTTTCATTTTGCATAATCCGGTTTTATGGCGTGAACTCGCAGGGAGATTACGCAGTTCAAAAACGGTCCTGGCAGCTATTGCCATCGCGGTAGTCTCTTCGCTCCTTGTCATCTTGCGATGGCCGACCGACGCGACTATTGACTTGGCGAGTCAAGGAGCATTGGAGATTTTCCGTCCTGTCGCGTTTGCAGTTGCGGTGGCGGTGATGTTGCTGATACCCGCGTTTCCAGCGACCGCGATTGTTGGCGAGCGACAGAAAGGGACGCTTTCTCTCTTACTAAACTCTCCCACGTCCACGACGCAAATCTTCGTCGGTAAACTGGTCGGAAACTTTCTGCTAGGTTGCATCCTCTTCTCGGTCAGCCTACCAGCGATTTTCGCCTGCTACGCAATGGGAGGCGTATCGGTCAGCGGACATATCCTGCCGCTGCTCCTGGTCTTGGCAGGAATGACATTTCAGTATTCTGCCCTCGGCCTATGGATTAGCGCTCGCTCCCAATCCAGCGAAGCGAGTCTTCGATCGACCTACGCGGTAATCCTCTGCCTCTCGCTGTTATCTATCGGTCCAAGCGTACTGGTTGGAAAGCAGTCAGGCTCGACAGCACTTGCCTCACAAGCCATGACCACTCTCTCGCCAATCCCGGCTCTGCAAGGAATCACCGGATCACAGGGAACCGCTCAGGCGATGGGGGTTCAGTCGGGTTGGGTCTGGTTTGTCATAGTATCTGTTGCTATCGCGATCCTCTTTTCCTTCCTGACTATCCGCATTCTCGATCCCTTGCTGTTGGATCGGGCCAAACCAGCAGGAAAAGTCCTCGATTCCAATGCTTACGCTTGGTGGCGAAGACTATTGTTCCTCGTCGATCCCAAACGGCGAAAGTCCAGCATTCCATTTTGGCTCAATCCGGTCATGGTCAAAGAGTTTCGAACGCGTCGATTCGGTCGATTGCATTGGCTGATGCGTTTGGTATCTGTATGTGCGATCATCTCGCTGGTGCTAGCCGTTGTGGCAACGACCGGGACCGTCAAATGGGGTGTCGATCGCATCGCCGCCTCGATGGTGATCCTGCAAATTGGCCTGCTAATGCTCCTGGGCCCGAGTCTTGGTGCCAACGCCCTTGCGTCAGAGGTAGAGAGTGGCGGATGGCAGTTGCTTCGAGCTGCACCTATCTCTACATGGCGCATTTTAAGCGGAAAACTACTGAGTATCGCTTTGACTCTCCTGCTTCTCTTGGGGGCAACTCTTCAAGGTTACGTTACGATGGCTTTTATTGACCCCAAGGTGAGCGGACAAGTTGGAAATGTTTTGATTTCGCTGACAGTCGCTGCAGCGATGATCACGCTCATCAGCGCATGTGTCAGTGCGTATTCGCGATCGACTGCTGTTTCAACGGCGACTAGCTACACGCTCTTGCTGGCGCTCTTCGCGGGAACAATGCTCATCTGGGTGTTTCGAGGAAGTCCGTTCGGCCCGGTGCTCGTTGAGAATGCTCTGTTATTGAATCCGGCTGCCATCGCGATGTCGGAAATCGAAGCCCCAGGATTTAACACCTATTCATTGACCCCGCGCGGATGGTATGTTGGACTTGTGATTTGCTTGATTGCAGGTTTGCTGTTGGCCATTCGTACATGGCGCATGACTCGACCGGACTGACCACCCATGAACGACCGCGCGAACACACATTACGACTCCTTCTGCCACACCAGCTGGAATCAACTCTTGCGTCGGTCTTGGCGCATCGCGTTGTGTATCTCCATCGTGATCCTCATGTCCGGACCTGTGCGAGGGCAAACTACGCGACCCTTGCAGCACCTATGGGAGGTGCAACCCAACCTCGGAGATATATGGACTCCAAGTACGCAATCGTACAGCACTTTTATCGACTTTAATGATCTCCTTTCGGATCTGCCACGAGTTCGTCTCGATGCGGCACGCTCGATCTGCATGAACGCCGATCGTCCCGGCTTTGGCGACAAGTCGAAGGCCATGGAACGACTCATGACCGCATTGCAGCGATC
>CAYXFO010000513.1:0-3089 GCA_964464255.1 uncultured Pirellula sp. | reverse complement strand
ACCGAAGACCCAAGCAATCAGTTCCGACCCGATTACGGTCGCATCACCCATTACCGTAGCGCCGGTGGTTTGGGCATTCGTCTCGATGCAGGCAGCGCGTTTAGCGGCGCGGTCGTGAACCCCTTCTACGATTCACTGCTCGTCAAAGTAACGGCCCGAGGTCGCAATCTCTCCGAAGCCGCAGGACGCATGGAGCGATGCCTTCAGGAATTCCGCATCCGCGGTGTCAAGACCAACATCCCGTTCCTGATTTCCTTGATCACCCATCCCACATTCCTGGCTGGCGATGCGACCACTCGGATGATCGATAAGACTCCGGAGTTGTTCGAGCTACCCAAACGGCGCGATCGCGCGACGCGACTCCTTCGCTTCATCGCCGATACGCTGGTCAATGGCAACAAACTCGTCGAAGCCAACGCAGGCAAATTGCGCCGTGAACTGCCCCAAGTCCCTCGCACCGATCACTCGCAACCGATCCCCGACGGATTCCGTCAGCAGTTCCTCAAGCTCGGCGCTCGCGACTTCTGTATGTCGATTCGCAACACCAAAGAGTTGCTCCTGACCGACACGACGATGCGCGATGCGCATCAGTCCCTGCTGGCAACGCGTGTTCGGACTTACGACATGCTCAAGATTGCCGATGCCTACGCGAGACTCGCACCGCAATTTTTTTCGCTCGAAATGTGGGGAGGTGCGACGTTCGACACATCGATGCGATTCCTCAAGGAAAGCCCATGGCAGCGATTGGCCGATCTCCGATCTCGCATCCCCAATCTACTCTTCCAAATGCTCCTGCGAGCCTCCAACGCCGTGGGCTACACCAATTATCCGGACAACGTGGTCAAGGTCTTCGTGCATGAAGCCGCACAGGCGGGCGTTGACATCTTCCGCATCTTCGATGCCCTCAACTGGACCGAAAACATGCGCATTGCCATGGATGCGGTCGTTGAGTCAGGGATGATCTGCGAAGCGGCCATCTGCTACACCGGTGATATCCTCAATCCCAAGCGGCAAAAGTACTCGCTCAAATACTACGTCGACTTGGCCAAGCAACTCGAGAAGATGGGTGCGCATATGCTGGCTGTCAAAGACATGGCCGGTCTGTGCAAGCCTGAGGCTGCTCGCAAATTGGTCGCGACATTGCGTCAAGAGATCGGAATCCCGATCCATTTTCATACGCACGATACCGCAGGGATCCAAGCCTCCTCGATCCTCAACGCTGCGGGTGAAGGACTTGAGATCGCCGACGGCGCCCTCGCCTCCATGTCGGGTGGCACATCGCAGGTCAACCTCAATACCCTCGTCGAAGCCCTCCGATTCTCGCCTCGCGAAAGCCGCCTCGATACCGATGCCCTCACTCAGTTATCGGAATATTGGAAAGGGGTGCGCCAGTTGTACGCACCGTTCGAAGGAGAATCGCTCGTCGCCGGCGGAGATCTCTATCAGCATGAGATGCCCGGCGGTCAATACACCAACCTGTACCAACAAGCCAAGGCGCTCGGACTAGCCGATCGTTGGGATCGCGTTTGCAAAATGTACGCCGAAGCCAACAGCCTGTTGGGAGATATCGTCAAGGTGACACCGACCAGCAAAGCGGTCGGCGACTTGGCTCTGTTCATGGTGGCCAACGATCTCTCTCCCGAAGATGTGGCACAAGGGAAACGGGAACTGGCCTATCCCGGTTCGGTGTTGGATCTGGTAGGAGGAATGATGGGACAACCTCCCGGTGGTTTTCCGGAGCAAGTCAAACGCGCCATCCTCCGCAACAATCCCGAAGTTACGAACCGACCTGGCGAAACACTTCCCGATCACAACTTTGACGAAACCGCATCGAAGCTCGAGGCCAAGATGGGGCGCAAGCCGAGCATGCAGGATGTCGTCACCAGCGCTTTGTATCCCAAGGTCTTCGATGAATACTTCGCGCATGTTCATGAGTTTGGAGATGTCTCGCTCCTCCCAACTCCGATCTTCTTTTTTGGACCATTCATCGGTGAAGAGTTCTCGGTCGACATCGAGTCGGGCAAGCGATTGATCATCAAGTTCCTAGCCGTCGGCGAACCACGTCCTGACGGCGTGCGCACCGTGTTCTTCGAACTCAATGGTCAACCGCGCGAAGTGGAGATCGTAGACCGCTCGATCGAAACCAAGGCCGTGAAGCGTCTCAAGGCCGATCCAGCCGACCCAACTCAAATCGCCGCCGCGATGCCCGGCATGGTCATTGGCGTGGTCGTCACACAGGGGACTCGCGTTACCAAGGGGCAGAAACTTCTCTCGCTCGAAGCGATGAAGATGGAGACGGTGATCAACGCCGACCGGGACGGCGAAATCACACAGTTGCTCGTCCAATCCGGCAGCCAAGTCGAAGCTGGCGATTTGCTATTGGTGCTGAAGTAATCGCATCGCTTCTTCATAGCGCACCGAGTAGCGCGATGATCAAATTGAGTAGCAGGTTGAACATTCCTCTGTAAGCCGAGATGCGCAAGCATCCAGGTCGAACTGCTCGATAACTATGCAATACATGCTGCTGTTCTGCAGTTCCTACCAAAACCGATCACGCCAAGATATCGAGCGCGGGTTTGCCTGCTACGTCCGTCAAGCGAAAGTCGCGGCCCGCGTAGCGATAAGTCAATCGCTCATGATCCAAGCCTAGCAAATGCAGAATCGTGGCATGCAGATCGTTGACATGCATCTTGTTCTCGACCGCATAGTATCCGTAATCGTCGGTCGCTCCGTAGGTATAGCCTCCCTTCACCCCTGCACCCGCCATCCA
Source organism: uncultured Pirellula sp. (assembly GCA_964464255.1). Classification (GTDB taxonomy): domain Bacteria; phylum Planctomycetota; class Planctomycetia; order Pirellulales; family Pirellulaceae; genus JBKCUI01. The sequence continues at coordinate 319 of CAYXFO010000513.1, read as the reverse complement.
CATGCAGAAGCCGTGCGGGTTATGGTCGCGACCGTTCCCTTGCGACGTCGGAGTCCGGCCAAACTCACCACCCCACAACACGAGCGTATCTTCAAGCAATCCACTCGCGGCTAAATCGGCTAGAAATCCGGCGATGGGCTTGTCGACTTCGGCCGCATTTTTGGTGTGCCCCTGATACAAATCGCTGTGCTGATCCCATTGCACTTCACTGTCGCTGTGAGTGACCTGGACGAATCGAACACCTCGCTCGAGGAACCTGCGCGCCATCAAGCATTGGCGGCCGAAGTTCTCGGTGATCGGATCATCGATCCCGTATAAC
>CAYXFO010000512.1:0-3093 GCA_964464255.1 uncultured Pirellula sp. | reverse complement strand
CCGAATTCATCAATTCGAACCCTGAATCGATGTCCGATCCACCGGGAATGGACGATGACGATGCGCCGATCGTCGCACCAGAGCGTCCTCCCATGGATGATGAAATGGACATCACGCCGATGATCGACATGACATTCCTGTTGTTGATCTTCTTCATCTTGACTTCCAAGATGACGGCTGAGCGTTCGTATGAAGTCCCTCCTGCCAAGCACGGCAGCTCCATCGCCGCTAAAAATTGTGTAGTCCTCACCGTCATGCGTGGCATAGGCGAGGCTCCGATCGTTGCCAAAGGAGACGGTTCGCTATTTTCTGACGATCCCGAGCAGCAGACAGCGGAGATCGCGGAATATGTCCAGATCCAACTGGAATCGGGAGGAAAGACCGATGTTTTGGTGCGCGCGGAAGGGAATGTCACTGCCAAACAGTTGAAGAAAGTCGAGATGGCGATCGGCGAGGTGATCGGAGAAATGGAAGGCAAAATGATCAACCTTGCGGTATCGGAGGTCGGCAAATGAAGCTGATGATCCGATGCCCTCAATGCGCAAGTGTGCGAGCCGCGAATCCGGCCGTCATGGGACGAGAGATTCGCTGCCCGGCTTGCGACCATCTGTTTCGGGTTGAGCCCGACATGGAGATTGCGGCGGAGCAAACGCTCAATGCCGCTCCCGGTAAACTCGAGGAAGAACCGGTGGTCGAAGTCGTTGAGGTTGAGCCCGTGCAAGTAGAACGTGCGCACGTTGCACACGTTGAATCAGGGCAGGTTCAGCGTGCGAATACTCAGCGTCCGGTTGCAACCATCGAAGAAGATCTCCCTGAAGAAGTTTCCTTCGAGGCTAAAGAGCTCCCGAAAGATGACATGGACATGACACCGATGGTCGATGTCACGTTTCTGCTCCTCATCTTCTTTATGATCACGGCATCGTTCTCGAGCGAAAAGGTCTTCGAGAAACCTCCTCCGATGTCCGAGACACCGAGCACCAAACCGCCGGACAATCCGCCCGAAGTCTACGATTCGGTGCGGGTTCAGATCGATGAGTTCAACGCTTACACGATCATCTTTCCAACCGGGGAGGAGCGTGAAGCGAGCAGCAAGCAGGATCTCCTTATGGCGTTGGGGGATGCAAAGAACGAAGTGGCCACAGGCAAGGACGATGAGATATTGAAATTGATTGTTGAGGCCCATGAGGAATGCATTCACGCATCCATCGTCGCCGCCCTCGACGCTGGCCGGGAAAAAGGGTTCACGAGTTTTACCGTCAGTGTGGTGGAGGAGTTTGAATAGCGCATGAGAGCACTGCAGTTTATCAACATGCTCGAGAGCAAAAACCTGCTCGATCCCGAGATCATCGCCGAGCTTCGCCGTCAGGTCGAGGAATCCAAGTCTCGTTTGACTCCGGAGAACCTCGCGGAATTTCTGGTCCGAAATGGCCAGTTGACCCGGTTTCAAGCGACCCGACTGATCACTGAACTCAACGAACGATTGGCACCCCTCACCAATGATCCCACCGCCGCACTGCGTGGTGGCAGGCCCATCGACGAACCAGTTGATTCGCACGATTCGCACGATTCGATCGATGACCTTCTTCCGCCCGACGAAGCGGAAGTCGTGGAGGTGGTCGAAACTGCCGAGGAGGTCGTGGAGGTGGTCGAGGAAGTTGCTGACGCGGGGACGAAAGAGCGAAGCAAGAAAAAGAAAAGCCGCCGCTCGGAGGAAAGCAACTTGGCGGACCTCGACGTCGCCAAAGCCCCGAAACCGGTCGCCAGCACCTCAAAGAAAAACCCCTGGGAAAAATCCAATATCCTCGGGTATTCCTTCGCTCTGCTACTTCTACTCATCTTATTTGTCTTCCTGGTTGGTTATTTCGCTCAAGGATCCGCAAAAGAAGAGTTCGATCTTGCGGAGGAGTTGTACAAAAACCAAAAATATGAAGAGGCAATTAAGCAATACGATAAATTTGCCTCGACATTCACCGCCGACGAAAACGTCAGTGTTGCGAAAGTGAAATCGACGCTATCGAAGGTTCGCGATGAAGCGGAACGAAATACTGATCCATCAGTCGGGTTGAAGGCCGCACAGGTGGAACTTCCCAAGATCGTCAATGAAGCTGGTTTGGCCCAACTGCGTGGCGATATCACCGACACGCTCCTACGCATCGCCGAAAAATTCATCAGCAAGGCGGATAACACCGCAGGGATCGAGGATCGAAAAGGCCTGATCACGCTCATGAACGAACAGATGCAATTGATCGATGATCCAAGATATGTGGGCACCCAAGAACGGAACCAAAACGATCTTCGCATTCGAAAAATCAAAGAAGGGCAGCAGCGGGTCGTTCGGGAGATACAGCGGAGCGAGGATCTGGTGGCGACCGTAAGCAGTATGAAGGACGCGGTCGAATCGAAGGATGTCAATAAAGCCTACGAGTTGCGCAGGGATTTGGTGCGAAAGTATCCGCCTTTAGAACCCGATCCCCAACTGCGGGATTTGATGGCGGCCGCAACAACCATCCAAAAGGAATTGGTGACCAGAGCGAAGCAAGCACCGGATGTCCGAAGCGACGAACCGATATCGAGCGAACGTCGCCTTGCGATTCTAACTTGTCGCACTGGAAACGCGGTGGATAGCGCCGGGGATCAAGTGGCCTTTTTGCGGATCAAAGGTTCGGTGGTCGCCATCCGAGTAGCCAGCGGCGATGTTCTTTGGAGAAAATTCATCGGGCGGAATTGGACGCTCGATCCCCAGCGCCTCGTCCCTACGGCCGATAGCGATGTTCTCGTCACTGTTCCAGGAGAAGGGACCGTGACACGGTACCGATCCACCGATGGCGGTTTGGTTTGGCAATGCAAGTTTCCGAATCGAGTGCTTCAGCCTCAGATCGATGGCGATGATATCTTCGTCGCTACCAGCGAGGGAATGGTTTCCTGCTTGGACGCGATCACAGGACAATCTCGCTGGTCGAAACAAATCCCACAGAAAATCGATGTCAGCGTGGGGGGAGCTCCTGGCAAAAGAAAGCGATATGTCCTGGGAAACCACTCCAATCTGTACGTCTTCAGTCGAGGCAACGGCGAATGCGAAGAAGTGTATTACGT
>CAYXFO010000511.1:2758-3101 GCA_964464255.1 uncultured Pirellula sp. | reverse complement strand
CGTTGCGGTTGTGGCCGATCGTCCGCGTAATAGTATTTGCCGGCAAAGACCAGGATGCTCACGTCACCTTCGAAGTCACCCACCTTGGCAGCATCCAGCGTCAGTTCGTAACAACCGCGCACGGGAGGTTCAAAGTGGTCGTAAAAGTAGGAATAGCTGTTCCCGTTGTTCGCGCGGGTCCAGGAATACAACAGACCTTTGTTGTATTCGCGCACATAGATGTTGTAGGTTTCGTGGCTATCTTTGATGGTGCTGGTCGTCCACAACTGTTCTGCGGGAAATCCATTCCTGGGAAGTGCCAATTCGAGCATCTCCTCCGCAGTTTTGAAATAAGCTCTCAGTT
>CAYXFO010000511.1:0-2748 GCA_964464255.1 uncultured Pirellula sp. | reverse complement strand
TCTGCGATCGGAATCGAATCGATTCGTACCCCGGTCTTCCGGAATTTCGCCTGCGATGTCTAAGTGGACTCCGAGGAGATCGTTGAGACTGTGAACGAACTCATGCCTGCTAATGCGTCGATAGGATCCGACTCTCTGCTCTTCGGAGTGATTCGCCAGCCATGCCACGATCGCTTGCCGTTCATCATGAGAGGGTTGGTCTGCGTCCGACGGAGGCATGCGTTTCGTGATCAGGTTCTCGAAAGGGAGCGTCGCATCGAACCGATCCTTGATCAAGGATGTTTCGAAGTCGAAGCCTCCTTCTTTTGACGAAGCATCATGGCAATCGAAGCAATACTTGGTGATCAACTGCCGAGCATCCACCGTGGGTTTGGGGGCGACCTGTTGGGCTTCCTGGCCGCGAGAGGGTGCAACCGATAGCAGTGCAAAGCCCAGAGGAAAAATCAGATGCTGAATTGGTATCCTCATTGCTCCTATGCTCTTGAACGATAGGGGTGCCCCACGCATCCAAGTGTTCGGCAACTTGGCACGTGAACGGCACATGGAATATACCTACTGCCGCGGCTTATGTCGGCAGAGCCTATCGCGCAAGCGTAACCTACGACATCGAGCAACTCAATCGATACCGGTTGCTTGATTCGCGATCACCCGTGTGCGACAATTCGCGAGGCGACTTTCGTTTTGCGGGCTGAATGTAGCAAAGGAGATCACGGTGAAATTGCGACCTATCTTGATTTTTAGTGGCTTGGGACTTGCACTGTGTATCGGAGCGCCGCGAAATGCGTTCAGTCAGGAATCCCCCAAAGTTGCGGTGCCAAATCAAGCAGCCCGAGAGGTTGCTGCCACGCTACAGCAGGACCATCTGCCTGGGCAAGGACGCGACGTTGGCTCTGCGGTCATCTATCGCGATCGATGGGGGGTGCCGCATATCTATGCTCCGACGGTCGAAGCTGCCATGTATGCGAAGGGCTGGGCACAAGCGGAAGACCGACCGGAACAGCTGCTGAAGAATTACCTGATGGGTATGGGTGAACTCGCAAGCGTTGATGGCCAAGCAGCTCTGAAATCCGATATTGTGAGCCGCATGTTCCAGCATTATGCGCAAGCCAAATTGCGAGCCGATGCGACAATCAATCCCGAACTGCTGAGACATCTGGACGCCTTTGTTGCTGGCGTTCGCGATTACTTTCGATCGCATCCAGAGTCGCTACCTGAATGGTGGGGCGATCGGCAGTTTGATCGGTACATGTTGATCGCATTTTCCCGCATCTTTCTCTACAACTGGTCGGTGGATGACGGGTTTGGTGAACTGATGGCTGCTGGCATTCGCCCAGCGTTTGATCGCACCAGTCGCGGCTCGAATCAATTTGCCATCTCTCCGGCCCGGTCGGCCGAGGGAGCCGCAATCCTTTATATCGATCCCCACTTGGCGTGGTTCGGCCCGTCCCGCTTCTGGGAGTTTCGTGTACATGCCGACAAATGGCATGGGAGCGGATTCACCTTGGCGGGGTTGCCGTACATCGGTCTCGGCCACAACGCCAAAGTCGCATGGGCCATGACGACCGGCGGTCCGGATACAGCCGACCTCTATGAACTGACGCTCAACCCTGAAAATCCCAATCAGTATCGGTTCGACGGACAATGGCGGGATCTGACACAGCGAGTCGAAAAGATTCCGGTTCGCGACGGCCAACCGCAAGAGGTCACCATTTACTCGTCGCATCACGGTCCCATTGTGGCATGGAAGGACAAGAAAGCCTATGCGCATCGAATGGCCTACTTTGAGTGTGTCAATGGCCTTGAGGCCTGGTGGCATTTCAACTTCGCCGAGGATTACCTTGGTGTAGTAAAGGGACTGGAGGGGAACGAAGTATTTCCGCAGAACGTGATGGTGGCCGATACGTCGGGGAACATCTACTATCACCGAACGGGCCGAGTGCCAAAGCGGCCTGACGGATACGATTGGTCGCGACCCGTGCCGGGCGATACCTCAGCTACGGAGTGGACCGGAGTGCACCCCCAGTCCGATTTGGTCCACTTGCTGAATCCCTCTTCAGGTTATATGCAAAACTGCAATATTACCCCGGACGCTATGCTTGTCGACAGCCCGTTGCAGCCCGATCGATATCCGACCTACATTTATGGTTCGCGTGGCAAGCAGATGAATGAGCGGGGCGCCCGAGCCATCGAGCTGTTGTCGACCAATCACCGAGTAACCGCTGCACAAGCCATCGATATGGCGCTCGATGTCGTACCCTTTGGGCACCAGCGATGGCTCAATGAACTCAAACAGGCTCATGAGGCCCATGGCCATCTGGTTGCTGATCATACTGTTTATCATCGTGCCTTAAACAAATTGCTGGCCTGGGATGGCCGCGTTGAACATGACTCCGAGGGTGGCCTCATTTATTACTACTGGCGCCAGAAGTTGGATAGCGACCGAGATCATGGCAAGAAGCTGCCTAGCATGATCGATCAGCACTTCCGCATCGCTCGCTCCGATCAGAATTTCACCGATCCCGAATTGGATAAGACTCAGCAATGCTTATTGGTCAACTGCCTGGCTGCTGCGGCAGACGAGATGATGGAACATTGGGGGGAATTGGAGGTGACCTGGGGCGACAAGTTCAAAGTAGGCCGAGATCAGCTCTCGTGGCCGCTGGGTGGCGGTGGTGATTTCGGCACACGAACGCTTCGCAATATCAGCTACGGTCCCGAGCGTGACGACCACACGCGTTGGGGTAATGG
>CAYXFO010000510.1:0-3117 GCA_964464255.1 uncultured Pirellula sp. | reverse complement strand
TGTGCATACTGTCTCGCACGTTCGCCGGTAATCCACTTCGAATCTCCGGTGCCCGTTGCGATAGCACCATCGAGCGTCATAGCCCATTTAGCAATCACCCACGGCAAACCCCTCAGAAGACGTTTCAAGTAGGGGGCATTTAAGCAACGAGCCTCGGCTTCAAGACAACCGACATCGACTCGAATGCCTGCTGCTCGAAGCCCTGAGACCCCTCGTCCAGAAACCTCAGAAAAGGGATCCAGCATTGCGACGATTACACGCTTGGGCTGCAGTTTCAAAAGCAGATCCAAGCAGGGAGGAGTTTTACCGTGATGCGCACATGGCTCCAGCGTCACATACAGATCAGATCGACGGATCTGTTCCGGTGCGAGTGCCGATAAGGCGTTCACTTCTGCATGCGGACCACCCAGCCGCTGATGCCATCCCTGGCCAATTTCGCGACCGTCACACACAACCAAACAACCGACCATGGGATTAGGCTCAACCCGCCCCAAACCTCGCATCGCCAAATCCAACGCCCGGCGCATCCAGTATTCGTCGCTTAACTGATTGTGCATCTCTGCCATTGTATGCCGATCGCTCGGTTCTGCCTCAAGCGGTTTTGCATCAGACATATGTTTCAGGCGTTATGCTCCCGGCTCACTGGCTGCGACTCCTGAATGGTACGTGCTGTAAACAAAGACAGGGATGGCAAGGCCGCTCAGTTTTTCCCAAATCACAGGCTTTACATCTTTCCAAGTCAATCCGCCTACCCCTGTGGCGATTGCGGGTAAAGCCAGACTGCGAATCTTCTCCTTTTCCACGAGAAAACTCAGGCGCTGCAAGCAATGAGCGACATTCGAGAGGGTGGCTCGACCTGGTCGAGCACCGTGGGCGTGATCTCCTTCCTGAGTCAGCAAGCAAATGATGTGCGCATCGCCAACCCCACTCCACATCCAGACCTCGCCTGGTTTCGGTTGGGTGTTGTGACTGTAGTGCCGGAAATCCTTGGCCATCGGGGGCCATCGTTCTCGGAGCGCTAAAGCCAATCCTGAATCAAAGTGATCGTTGGGAGCTATGCCGTGCGCTATGGCGTGAGGTTTGGACAAAAGGATGTCGCCGGAAACTTCATGAACCATGCGTATGAAAACCTTACCAGAACCAAAAGTAACGAAACAGGACGATGTTGACGAATATACCCCCAAAACGCGTCGCGCTGAGGGGTAAATAGTACATGCTAACCACCTATTTTTTGGGGTCCAAATGGGAGTTCAAATCCCCTTCGCTAACTTGCGAGTCTACGCCTGCGGAAGGGACCTCCACCTTGGCCAGCCATAGGCAAGCATTGAGAATTGTCTTGCGGAAATTGTCGTTGCCCCAATTGTCGTGAAAATGACCGCCGGTAAAGCCAAAGCCACGGCCACCATCGGTCCGCTCAATCGCCCACATCATGGTCTCAGCGCGACCCTTATTGGCTTCAATATGCGGATAGGGGCCAGCGGGATATACATAGGGACCATCGCGCACATCATCCGACGGAGATGCCACCAAGATAGGAATAAACCGGCCTGCATCTGTGGTTGCTTCTTCATTGCCAGACAATTGACTGATGAACCGCATGTTGAAATACCATTCATCCTTGACCTGAAACGGCTTCACTCCCCGCGTGATCGGGTGTTCGGGCAAAATCGAAAAGGTCGGCTCCCAAATCGGATTGCAACTAAACATGTGTTCGTAGTGCCCGCCGATCCAACGCTGGAACTCCTTTCCAGCCTGGTTCGGGACCACTTCTACCGCATAATGCATGCAACCGATGCCGACTCCTTTCCACGCGAGCTCCTCAATCAATCTCATGCGACGCCCCGACTCTTGAACCACCTCGTGGCCGCCACCTCCGTCCATGTAGAAGATCACGGCGTCTGCTTGTGTTAGGAGTTTCTCGTCCGTCGGCCATCCGTTCAAAACAAATTGAACATCCAACGCGACTTCACCACTTTGTTCGTCAAAAGTCTTCAAGCATTTCGCTAGCAACTGAACCCCGGCATTGAACTCGTGCATCCGAGGTGGGTGAGAAGGTCTGCCGGCAATCAATACGATCCGCTTGGGCTCGGCCGCCAACACGACTGTTTGGTGGGTGAGCAATCCAACCATGCTCACTGCCAAGTACATCACAAAAGAGAGACAACTTCTTTGCATGGAGAGTCCTATTTTTCTGTTGGAGAGGAGGCCCCGGCGAGCCTTGAATATGCAACTCGGCAGAGGACTATCTTAAGTCATGGTGCTTCTAATGAGCCAGGGGCCGAGGATTGCTAGCAACCGAAGTTTTTTTGGCACCACGATTTGGCGTGACCGAACGTGTCAAATCAAGAGGGATAGTGATGGAGTTGACGGGATGACATCCAGTCGACGTGTCGCGAATTGAGTCTCGTTTTGAAAAAACCGGAAGTTTTTTGCACGCAGTGCCGGTTTTTACCAAACCCCACTCGGTTCACGACGAAGAAACTTCAGCGAAACTGGTCGACGGAAGAAATATTTTCGGAAGTGCGCCTAATGGAACCGTTTTTGCTGCCGTTATGAGATAGGTGATCGGAAAGGTCAGCTTGGATAGGCCAAGTTATCCAGCCGTTCGCTAATAAAGTGTTTTGCTGTCGACCCTTTCAAGGGAATCAGTTTCAAGGAGGACGAAAAAATGCTAGTACTGAGTCGAAAAGAGGGAGAACGGATCGTCATCGGCGATCAAATCACTTTGGTGGTCTCCAAAGTGAGTGGAAATCGGGTCACGATCGGGATCGAAGCCCCCAAGGATGTCAAAATCACTCGAGGCGAATTGCTGATCGAGCTCGCTGACGACCCGTTGTCGGTGGATCAAGCGTCTGGAAGTGCGGCTCGTCCGCGGCGAGTCGCGTCTCAGACGGTCAAGCCCAAGGGAAGCTTGCGGGAATTCGCCGCAAGCGTTCTCCCTTTGCAACGGCAAGTAGGATAGCGCAGCGAATGCTCCTCAACCCGTTGCTTTGCAGATCTTGCCATCCGAAGTGTCCATGCCTTTTGGTTTCTTGTTCCGGTCAGCCGCGCGCGTCATCGGCGTTTCGAATCCGCGGCTGACCGGAACAAGAAACCAAAAGGCATGGACACTTCGGA
>CAYXFO010000509.1:0-3118 GCA_964464255.1 uncultured Pirellula sp. | reverse complement strand
CTATTTATCGAAATGTATGGAACGCGAACGACCTACTTCCCCGAGGATAACCGGATTGCCGGTACATCGCGATCCCTGTATGACGTTCGCCCGGGTGAACCGGTCAAGCTCGATCTGAGTCGTATGGCTCCCGCGGATCTAGCCAATTATTGGGGATCGCAGCCTGTGTGGCGGATCGGTATCAACGCCAGTACACCTCCGGGTGCAACAGAGCAAGCCCAGCAAGCCAATGTACTCTATCAGAAAAACGTAAACGACAAGGAAATATACAAACGGGATTTCCAAGCGAGTAAAGCGACCGCAGTTATCGGAGATTCAGGGAGCGCCGTACCCGAGTTTCGAGTTGGCTCGGGGCTGTACAACGATGTCGATGAACTCGGTTCAACAACTCCCACGGCTCTCGCATTCGAACGGATGATTTGGTTTACCAATGCCTCGGCAAATTCGCGGCCGCGCGTCCCCGATCTTGTGGGCAACGACCCAAGCGACAACACGAATCCGAATCGCCGAAACTTGGTTTACTACAATCGCGGAACAGGCCCAACTCTACTCGAAGGAGGTGGCTATGCTGTGGTGGGACCGCGGCGTGAAACAAGAGTTGGTTCGCTGAAAAATAATCCAGATACGGGAACGCCCTGGATTTCGCGTCTGATTAAAAATCAATTATCAACCAACCGTCCAGCGCGATCGCCCAGCCATCAATCGATCAATCTAGATGCGAATAATGTAGTGACGACTCTCTTGAATGGAGTCAATATCTACCGTTATCGCACGGAGTGGAAGGACGTTCCCAAGAGGGCTGTGGGTATAGTTTGTGCGGCAGATACGCCTCAAGAAACCGCGACACCCGGCTCTCGTTGGGCGGATTGTTTTCCTGATGGTATCGGAGTGAATATCTCGATACCTAATCCGATAAGGAATACTGGATACTGGCGCGATGCGAACAAACCGTTGATACGTCTCAATACCGACGATCTGCGAGCCAGTCGAGGCGATGAACGTTTTGGCTATGGAGATATTGAAATTGAACCTGACTCCTGGGTCGATTGCACGGACTCTGGAGTTGGGACCTTTCCTGACAAACCATTCGACTACCAGCCGACCACGAACAACATTTTGACCCCGCAGACGGGAAGTGCGATGAACCGCACTGGGACCTATCAAAACGTGCGCACGGCGTTCCTTCAGCGATTAGCCGATCCGAACATGTCCTACGATCCGATCAACAATCCCTACATAACCGTTGACTGGATATCGATAGACCTGACGGTCTTCAATGGCGAAGCGCCGGTTGGCGATGATCCTCAGGATAGCGGAGGAGGTCAAATCGCCTTCCAATCGCGTTATAAGGATGGAGCAGCGCGGGATACAGCGGGTTCCAAAGCTGGCCTTGCGACCACACCCGGTCAACCTGCTGTTCGTGTTGCGCCCAATACAAAAGTCACTCAGGATGGCAATCAGATTTGGGGATACAGCTATCACTCCTTTTCAACAGCCCAGCTGCGACAGACGAATGCCCAATCATTTGTTACTCTGGATCCTCCGCTGACTGGCCCAGGTGCCGATCGCTACCCATCCTACTTCATGCACCAATTGGGTTATGTGACGCAACAACCGTCCGATGTGGCGGGATCTCAGCCTAAACATCACAGTGCGACTACGCTGGGCTATGCCAATGTTGGTTATCGCTATGGGGATATCCGCGGAAGTGCAAACGATGATGCGGATGACTTCGATGGTTTCGGTCCACCCCAATTCGTATCTGGAAACATTCTCTACAACGGTTCGCCGCGCGATCTGACCTCGCTGGTTTGGTTCAATCGTCCATTCGCGACCCCTGCCGAGCTGATGATGGTCCCGTTGACTAGCCCTGGTCAATTAGGGCTGTTTCACTCGATCGCGAATCCATCTCAACTTCGGTCGCCGTTTGAGTATTTGCCCAGTTTCGGTGAGGCCAACGCTCAGGTTACCAATCTCAGCGAAGCGGGAGCATCCTCGTATTGGGCTGACTACGCTGCCACTCCCGATAACATCAATGTTCGAAACCGCGTTCGTGCAGAAGGCTACTGGCTCAAACGAAGTGGCTACTGGTCATCGGCAGCAACCACGCCGATCGAAGCCGATTGGGCAAGCTTGCTCGAGTTCATCGAGACCAAGCCGCCATTTATCGACTCGGCCAAGTTCTTGCAACCCGATTCGGTCGTCAATGCTGCAGGGGCCAACTCTGTCGCGAGTCGGTTTCTCGCGTCCTATATCCCTGCAAACTTCACGGGAGCAAATGAGCCGGACAACGTGCGAGGTCCATCGTTGGTTGCACCTACCAACGAGATCCCCAACTACACCGCCGCTGGAAAGATCAATCTCAATACACTTACTCTGGCCCAAAGTGGTCGATCCGAAGCACTGCAGGCGTTGGAATATCTTTATCTGGTGGGAAATCAACGCACGGGGGGAGTGCGCGATGTGATCACGCAGCGATTCTTCCGAACGCGGCGCGGATTTGATGGTGCGGGGGTTTCATCTTTCTTCGGAACCACGTCGCCACCCTCGATGGATCCCAACTACCCAACCCAGTTCGTGGGTGCATACCGCTCCGGGCTGGCATCCAATATCCAACCGCTAGCACCCTACCCGATTGCTAACCGAGAACCTCGTATGCAACAGCGAGGACGTTACCCGATCGAGTCTACGATCCTGCGTTCCTATACTCCCAACCAGAGCGTTAATACGATGCCCAACAACGCTAATTTTGGAACGATGCTCTTCTCCCCCGACGCCATCGCAAGGTTCGAAGATGGAAACAACATCCCTGCCGTGACTCCGCTCGAACTGGATGATGCCATTCGCAACGCATTCACCCGTTACCAACGCGCAATGCGACTGCCGAACCTCGTGACCGATCAGTCCAATGTGTTCGCTGTATGGGTTACCGTGGGACTCTTCGAGTACGATCCAGTAAACGGGTTCGGACGCGAATATGTCAATGCATCCGGCGAAGAACAACGCGAACGATCGTTCTACATCATCGATCGCACCGTCCCCGTCGGCTTCATCCCCGGCGAAAACCTCAACACCGAGAAAACGATCCTCCTGCGACGAAAGATCAGCGGCGATCGGT
>CAYXFO010000508.1:0-3135 GCA_964464255.1 uncultured Pirellula sp. | reverse complement strand
CTCCATAAATGCATCCAGCCGCTGGCTGGTCGCACTTCTTGCACGCCCTCGGTAGGGCGACCTTGATGTTGCTAGGGTGGTCGATCACTCACTTCTATTTCTTTTCCGATGTCAGCTTGTCAATGGACATCCATGCCGACACTCGCTGCTGATCGGAAGTGATGAGCGTCGATCCATCTCCACTGAAAGCTATCCTTTCCACCGATGTGGCTTGCTTTCTGTCGATGTCATAAACCGGATTGAAAATCTGGTATTTGGGGGATGCAAACAAAATTTCAATCTTTCCAGTAGAATCCCCCGTGGCGATGATGGAATCCGTAGGTGACACGGAGATCTTGACACCCTTGGAAATCGAAACGGAAGGTTCAAATACCTTTGAAGCGTTTTCGCCGGTCGCTACATCTCGCGAAACAAAGAATACTTTGCCGTCATTGGAACCTTCGACCGAACTCTCCGTTTGAATCAAAAGATATCGCAAAACCTTCTCCTGCCCCTCATCGCTCAACTTCTCTTCGAAGAATGCTAGTTTCTTTGGGGTTCGTTCTTTCAAATCAAGAGGTTCGTGCACTAACGCATCCTCCCCTTCGATCTTCAACGAACCGTTGCTGGCCAGGATGGCCAAGCCGTGCCTGTTTTCCAAATTAGGTTGGGGATTCCACTCAAACTCCGCAACGTCGTCAATCTCTCGCAGGGTTTGTCCGCCTTCGGCATCTAGAACCCGAATGGTCTTTTTGCCGGAGTTATAGACGGCGAGATCCTGGCCATCGGGAGATAGGGAAATGCGGTCTTCACCATCCTCAAGCTTATAGTCGGCTCGACTCCATTTGGATCCCTCAGGTTGGATTCGCAACTGAAGGATCGAACCATCCTCATAAAGTGCCATCAAGCGATCACCCTTGCGATCGCTAGTGCTCATCCGGAACTTTTGACGACCGAACAATACCGGATTCCCCCCTTGCTCGCTGAGGCTGTAAACTCGGCCGTTTCCAAACGACACGAACATCTGATCGCCAACCCGGCGTTTTGAAAGAATCGCTCGCTTGGGAGTCGCATTGTCCGGTGCAAGATCATCCAGCCAGTACAAACCGTCCTTCGGTTCATAAGTGGAGCCTGAACTGCTGAACGTAAACGTGGAAGTCTTATCGTTCTGCTCACCACCTAAGAGAGTTCTCTCGCGAACATTACAGATCACAAGATCTTCAGTAGCACCATTATTCGATTTCACGACGAAATCGACATCTTGGAAGGACCGCAAAGCATTGAGAATCTTTGACGCCTCAACTCCCTTATCCTTGCCAAGTGTATTCCTGATGCCGATGTATCCATCGTCTTCGGAACCTCGGTCGGTTCGAGTTGCCTTTGCTTTCTCCAGCTCATTGTCTTTCGACAGAACGAACGGGGTGATCCTGCCGACCATGTCCAAAACATACAATCGCTGACCATCCGAGGACCAAGCGGCGTGAACCGGCATCTCTAAGCTACGAACTCGATTGCCCTCTCCGGGCTCCCATTCATTGGCCGCCCGGTTCCAGATCCACAATACTCCCTTCCCTTCCTTTCTCCCTGCATCTCGCTGGCACATGGCGACCAGATCGGGGTTATTCGGATTTACGACGGCAAAGGCTGCTCCGTTTTTGGAAATATCAACTTTTTTGTTCCCCTCGTAGTCGAATACAACAGTATTGGTATCGCTACCGACATAGAATCCGACTTTACCGAGCAATGTCAATCTTGGCTCTTGGGACTCGATCGTATCGGCCCACCGCCTGATCATGTTTCCAGTTGTCCTGTCCCATACGCAGAATTCGACGTTGGCTCTCTTGCCGATGTAGGCTTTGATTTCTTCGCTCTGTGGAAGCAATGCAGAGGTAATGACGATATCGTTCTCGTCATTGATCACGGTATCGAACAGCTTTGAGCCAGGAGTGTGGCCAAAATAACTATAGCGCTCACCTTCGCCCGCGATGGTTTCCGTCTTGCCAGTCACTAGATCCCACTGATCCACGACTCCGTTCTCATCGACCGACAATACACGGTTGCTAGTTTCGCTGGTTGCTCGCGGATGGATCCCTAGAACGCGCGCCTGGTAACTTTGGCGAGTTAGCTCGCGACGTTGCTTTTGTCGCTCGATGTCGATCGCTACGGCAGATCCGGTCTGATCCAACGTGATCACTTGCTGATCATCGATGAATGTGGTCTTGTCGATGTTGCTATCGATGCTTATGTCGCTCGGAGCGCCTGTCAAGAACGTGTCATAAGTGACGGATCCAGAACTGGGCTCAACGGTCCATGCATACACTACTGATTCGCCGCTACCGGTTAGCATGCGTCGTTTCGACGGCGATATCTCGATCTGATTGACGGTCTTGCGATGCTCGTTCGGCAGGGATTGCCCTGGCCCCAGTGAAGCGACGAACGACGGTTTATCCTTGGGAGCCGACAAATCGATCGAATGAATCGTTAAACCTCCCCCTTCGGTCGCAACGATCAGTTTGTTGTTGCCAATAACACCCACTTGCGTGATCTTGCCTGATTTGTTCTGCAAATCGACCAATCCCGACTTCACATCCTCAGTAGAGCCACCGATGTTGCTCACCAGATGCAGGTTGCGTTCCTTGCTCGCATCGTTCTCGGAGAGAACCAGAAATCGCTCGTTATCCAACCAATCCACATCGCGCAGGAGTCCTTTGATTCTGGATGTCAATGATTCCCACTTCGAACCTTCTCCCTTGAGATTTTTCATCCAAACCCCTCCCCGAATACCGGCGACGACCTTCGTGCCGTCGGGACTGTAGGCGAAACCTTGGAAGAAACGTTTCCGAACTCCTTCTTCCTCTGGCGTCGCCGCAGGGATCTCCTCAGAGGAACTCCAATCTCCATCCAATCCGATCCGCATCAACTTGGCTTCCGCGCCCGACTCGTCCTTGGCAACCGCAAGGATAGCCTCATCTGCTTTCGGCGAGATGGATGCAGCGACCACATAAGAACCAACAGCAATCGGTTTGCGGCCCATCACCAATTTGCCATCCTGCAGGGTTAAGGTCACAGCATTGCCATCTTTCAACCCCGCAATACCCCGACCAGAACCCGCAGCGAAATCGACCGCAGTCACCCTGCTGGCTAACTCCTGAGTCT
>CAYXFO010000507.1:0-3135 GCA_964464255.1 uncultured Pirellula sp. | reverse complement strand
TAATCGAACCGCGGCATTCTCGAATCCGAGAATCCTTTAGCCTGCGGCCTTGTCCGGTCGGATCGGCCGCCAATTGCACTTCATCGGTCACCCGTTGCAAGCCATCGAGAGTGGCTTGCACTGCCTGATCGCAGGCCAGAGCGTCGACAAAGTTCGGATCATCAAGGGACTGTTCTGCGACCAGGGCTTCGATCGGCTTGATGCGTGCACCGATGCGTTGTTCGATTCGTTCGAGAGCGCCGCTGATGTCGGCCGGTGGGGTCCATCGCTTCACAGGGAGTGGTTGCTGCCAAATGGACGCGGACTTCCTTTGTTCCTCGGTTAATCCTGCGAAGGCAATTGGAGCAGCCGGGTCAAAGGCTTGAATGTGTGCAGCCACCACGACCGGAGCGATCTCCCCACCGCGATTGGATGCATAGGCACGACGTTTGGCGACAACGCCGCTTACGATGATCGACCGATCTTGTTTGATTTCCTCGTCGGGGATGGCCAAGCTTTTGGGAACGTGAACGATGATTGGCTGATTGCTGCCGTCGTCGGGGCGGAGCCAGAGCACACCGTAATCGCTGATGCGAGGATCGGCGCCAGTCAGGGAAGCGGCTTGATCGACCAGGGCGATTTGGCCAGCGATCCGTACTGTTCGACCTCGCAGGGAATCGGTATCCCCCATCAGTTGCGGGATTGCGACGGATGGCAGAGCTTCCGGTACAAGAGTCCCATCTTTGACGGCTTCGCCGATACTGACGGCTCGCTGGGTCGTCCGCATCAAGGGAACCCGATCGCTGGAACGCCATGGAGTATTGTCTGCAAATTGGTTGAGCAACGCCCGATCCAAAGCGAGTTGAAATGCCTTGAGGGAATCTTTCAGCTCGGGGGGTGCCAAGTCCTGCTCGGCGATCGGTTCCGAGAGTCGATCAAACAGGTTCCATAGATTCGTTAGTAGAGAGTGGTCGCGCGACAGCGACTCCGACAATTCCGTCCATCGCAGGATCTGCTTTTTCGAATCGCCTAACCATACGGTTCGTTCCTTCACTTCATTTTCACTTAGTTCCACCATTGGGATCTCGGAACTCTTTGCGATCAAGTATTCGAAAGCGAGGTTGGAGACCAAGTTTGCAGGAGCCGCATCCAGCAATCGGCTCAAAATCTGCGCCTGGGACTCGATGTCCGGACTTGAGCTGACCAGGATCCATGCTTTGGTAGCCGCAAGTTTTGGATCCTCCTGTGCTTGTGAACCGTCTGATTTTTCGTTCGAATGGACGGGTTGAGGAGAAATGGCGTTCTCTTGGACTTTCTCCTTTTCCGAGGAGAGGGTAGGCGAGGCGGTTTTTCCTGAGGGGAGCAGACCGACCGCCGATGCTACCCGACCGACCCGCTTCGGATCCGAGACTTGTCGCATTGCGATGAGGGTCAAGGCGAGCAGAACCACCAAAGAAATCAAATGCCTTGGACCTTTGGTGGACTCCAGGGCAGAGCGATGGATGCGGCGCTGACCCTCCATCGAGTACCATCGTTCCCTTCGCCGTGCTGACATAACCAGTGGGTTCCTTGGAAAGGACTCTCTACGAACGTGCAAGACTTCGCTATACTACAGGCGACTCATCTGGGTGAACACATGAAAAAGAATGCACTCTCTCCCCAACTCATCCGCATCGCTCGTTCTGTCCCCGTTCGTTCCATCGCGATCGGTACGGTCTGCTGGATCGGTTACCCCTATCCTATGGTATCCGCCGACGAGCCAGCATCCAAGTTTTTGGAGAGGCTCAAGGAGGAGGGTCTTTATGACCAGGCGGTCAAATACCTCGACATCAGCGTTAAGCGCGAACGGCTGCCATCTTCGATGCGGAGTGAAGTCGACTTGGAGCGGATCCTGCTGTTGCAGCTGTCCCTAAAAGACGTCCGCAATGAGAAAGCGCTTGCCGAGAAGCTCGCTGCGATCGAAAAGGGCTTCAAGGATTTTCTCGCCGCCTGGCCAGATCATCCGCGTCGGGCTGAAACCATGTTGAAGCTTGCCGACATGTACATGGCTCGCGGTGGACAGTCACTCGATCAAGCCAAACAAGAGGCCATGAACGAGGGAGGATCAGCCAAAGCCGCTGAATTGCGCGAGCAGGCTCGAGCCTCGTTGCAACTGGCCTCCAGTACGTTCGCGGAAACCAACACGTACCTTCGCCCCATTCTCGAGTCAATGCGGGGCGCCAATGTCAAACCCGATGAGACCCAAAAACTCGCGCTCCGGGAAAAACTCCAAACGGAATACCGCCAAGCGCAAATCCTTCAAGCAATCAACAACAAATTCATCGCTGAGACCCATGATGCGAATTCCCCTGAATGGAAGTCCAACTTGGAAGCATCAGAAAAACAACTCAGCGAAGTGATCGAAAAGAGCACGACGAGCGCTCAAGCCGGCTCCAGGTTCCTGAGCCTGCTCAATCGCGGTCACGTCCAACTCATGCTCGGAAAGATCGATGCAGCTCGGGAAAGTTACAACCGAGTTGCAGACAACGAAGAACCGGGAATCTTTCGCACCTGGCGAGTTCAAGCCGTCGCTTCCTTGGTTCGGCTCGACAGCGCTCCCGCTTCCGGCAAATACGAAGCTGCGGTCATGATCGGAGAAGACCAATGGCGGCAAGGAGACATCCGGGAAAAAGACAGACCCGAATGGATGGACCTGCAATTGGCAATCGCCGAGGCACGCTTAGCCTGGATGAAGTCATTGGACTCGAAAACCGAAGATGGCAAAATCCGAAACATCCGACGCGAAGCCAGAGAAGCTCTTCAATTCCTCACCAAGAAACCTGGCGTTACACAGAAGAAGGCAGCCGATCTCTTGAAGACGTTGGGTATCGAAACCAAACCCATCGAAGACACCAAACTACCCGATGCGAAAACCTTTGATGACGCTGTAAAAGCAGCGCGATCGAGAAGTGATCGCGCAAACTCTTCGCTCTCCACGCTCCCGATCTTGACCGGGCAAATGGAAAAAGCTCCTGCGGCCGAGCAACCTGCCATCCAAGAGCAAATCGACCTGCTCAAAAGCGATGCGGCCCGCGATCGCGAACAAGCGATCGAGTTGAATAACATCGCCTTCCAAAAATATCGCGACAGCGATTCTCGCGATGACCTGCTGAAGGC
>CAYXFO010000506.1:1530-3139 GCA_964464255.1 uncultured Pirellula sp. | reverse complement strand
GCGCATGTCGCGAGATATCGTTCGAGTCGGTCTCATCGACCAGTATTCGTCCGCTGGTCGGCTTTCCGAATCCCAAACAAAGTTCCGCCAAAGCTCGTGCGGAGAATCGTTCGTTGCTGATCAGTGCCGTCATTTGCCCAGACCGGAGAGTTACCGAAATATCCTCCAGTAGCTTCTTGCCGTTGCTTTCACGGAGCATGAGGTGATCAAACACCAGTTCCTTTTCGATCCGCGATGGATTGCGTAGAGCGTTTCGATTCTCCGCCGGTTGGGGCTGGCACAGATAGTTCACAATCTGTTGGAGCGGTGTTTCAGCGATGCGACGGCTAGCGTAGGCTGCTCGAATTTGCGACAGGGAGTATACGGCGATGGCAACCGACGTACACAACGCTGCAGCGCCTCCCAGCCCGATCGATGGCAAGTCCAATACGCGGATCGACACCAAGATACCCAGGATGAGTGCCAGCATGGTGCTGATGAGCCGAACCGCAGGTGATTTCCAACCGCTGAAATCAAGCAATTTCATGCTCGCGTGCCGATATGTATGAAGCAACGACTGAAATTCTTGAGCGGTGTCTTCCGAGTTGTGAATCGTCGCTAGGAGCGGTGCCGTATCGCAGAGGTATGAGAGGCGTTGCTGCGATGTCCGCAACTGTTCCCAATGTGTTTCGCGACGCTTGCGTACCGAGGACTCCACATAGGAGTAAAAAGCCCTGAGGACGAACAAACCGACCACTGCGGTCGCGGTAAGCCAAGGGTGGATCGAAGCGGCCAAGGCGGTCAACAATAGAACGCGGAGCACGTATCGTGGGGAAGCGGTGTACCATGCGGCGATGGATTCGCGGGCCTTGGGAATACTGTCGGACTGAATCTCATGCAACACGGAGCGTTGAACGGAAAGTCCTTCAACAGCTGACAAGGCCGCAGATTTCTCAAATAGTCGCTTCTGTACTTGGACATCGAAGTCGAAGGCCGCGTAGTAAGCGGCGAGTTGATTGGCAGAAACCGCCAGGTACTTGACTAGGAAGATGCCAGCCAGAATCACCAACATCGCCGAGACTGCGCGCACCGCGCTGTTGCCAGCTCCGAGCCATTGCGTTGGCAGAGCCAGCAAGCCAACGTTCACCGAATCCGGCACATTCCCAATCACACATGCCACCAGCAATTCAATCGTCCAGCCAATCCAAAGGATTCCAATCGGTAGTAGAAATCCTGACAACACCCCGAAGAGAATAGCTAACCAAGTCGATCCAGGGCGTTGAATTGCCGCGCGACGCGGCCAGAAACTTGGAAACACGTTAGCCTCGAGGCAAAAAAGGAAAACGGAGACAGATTGAACCCAGGATAATTCGACTGCGTCCGAGATTTATGGACTGGTTAAACCAATTTTACCGAATTTGCTGCCCGTCTGCTTGTCGAGCGTTTGGGTTTCCAACCCGAAACGTGGAAAAGAAACCACCTTGGCAATGCGTGTTGCCTTTTCGAAACGTAGGGTGGAGGAAATGCGACTCTTTATTCCGCGCCGGAATCATCGATGAACAACCGACTGAGCAAGCCGAAGCAAGACAAGCCCCATGACAAGCCCCGAATTCTGGTGGCCGACGATGAC
>CAYXFO010000506.1:0-1520 GCA_964464255.1 uncultured Pirellula sp. | reverse complement strand
ATTCGATCCAAAAAGCTTAGAGTGTTTCGCAGGCGAACAAGCTTCTAGCGAGTGCCGCGTACGACTTGTTCCTGTGCGATGTTCGTTTTGATGATGGCGACGGCATGGCTCTGCTGCGGATGGCTCGCGGCAAATATCCAACACTTCCGGTGGTCATGATGTCTGGTTACGCAGGCGCCGATGCTGCATGCGAAGCGATCGCGGCGGGCGCGTTCGATTTTCTCTCCAAGCCCATCATCGATCAGGAACTTCAAACAACCATCCAGCGAGCGCTTCATCAGCAGCAGATACAAGCTGAAAACTCGCTTCTCAAGCAACAACTCGATCGGCGCTTCGGGCTGGAAAATGTCGTCAGCCACGACATGCGGATGCTGAAAATTTTCGAGATGCTCGAAAGCGTCGCCGATGCGCGAGCCACGATCCTGATTACGGGTGAGAACGGAACCGGAAAAAGCATGATCGCTCGCGCTGTCCATCGCAAGTCGAGTCGACGCAATGGACCCTTTGTTGAAGTCGCATGCGGTGCTCTTCCGGATACGCTGCTCGAGAGCGAGTTGTTCGGACATGTCGCAGGCGCATTCACGGGCGCGGCAACTAACAAGGTCGGCAAGTTTCAACAAGCGCATAACGGAACTCTCTTCCTCGATGAGATCGGAACAGCAACTCCTGCGCTTCAAGTCAAATTGCTTCGCGCGCTGCAAGAACTTCAGTTTGAACCGCTCGGTGGTAACGAAACGATCTCCGTCGACACACGTACCGTACTGGCGACGAATGAAGATCTCGAGCAATCCGTTGCCGAGGGAACGTTCCGTCAAGATCTCTATTACAGGATCAACGTCATACGGATTGAGTTGCCGCCACTAAGAGAACGAACCGATGATATCCCCCTGCTAGCCCAGCACTTCCTCACGCGGGCCTGCGATGAGTTTCAAAGGAATATCGAATCCTTCAGTTCCGTAGCGATGCAAGCGATGATGAAGTATCGCTGGCCTGGTAATATTCGCGAGCTGGAAAACACCGTTCAACGAGCGGTGCTGCTGTGCAAAGGAAGTCAGATCGACAGCGACCTATTGCCTATCGCGATGCAGATGCCCCCATCGAGCAACTCGGTCGACTCGAGTGGTTGCGTCAAAGCCACTACGCAAAAGGCTAGCAACCGTGCAATGAGTGGGTGCTCCACCGTGCAAAACCAAAATACAGCGAGCTTTTTTGGGACCGGTCCATGCGAAGATCCGTCGTACAAAATCCGTTCGCTCAGCGAAGCTCTCGAGGAACCCGAACGCAACATCATCCTGGAAGTCTTGCGAGTCAATCAGTGGAATCGCAATGCGACTGCAGATCAACTGGGCATCAACCGAACAACGCTTTACAAGAAGATGCGCAAACTCGGAATCGCAATCGCTGAGCCATCATGATTCGGGTCAGCTTGATTCGAGCCATCATGTTTGCATCAAACGCAGGTGCATAAAAAAACCCCGCACAGTCAGTCACGCCCGATTCTGACTGTGCAGGGAGCTTTC
>CAYXFO010000505.1:0-3173 GCA_964464255.1 uncultured Pirellula sp. | reverse complement strand
GGCGATCCCTTCTTCCGGGCTCATTCGCGAGCCTTCGTACTCGATGCCAACCCATCCGCGATAGCCAGCATCGAGGACGATCTTCATCATGCGTGGGAAGTCGATCTTGGTTTCATTCCCCTCAGCATCGAAGTCATAACTCTTGGCGGAGACTGCCTTGGCAAGCGGCATCAAGTCGGTCACTCCCTGATAGCGATCGTACTCGTAGAAATTTCCGAAATCGGGGAGGGTGCCACAATTATCCATCCCGGTGGCTCGAATGGTTTCGGCAAGCCACTTGCCGTTCGAACTGAGACCGCCATGGTTTTCAACGATGACATTGATACCTAGCGGCTTTGCGTACTCCGAGAGTCGACGCAGTCCGTCCGCAGCCAACTTAACACCCTCGTCGTAAGGCTTGTCGGTTTCCGCGTTGACGCGAATGGAATGGCATCCCAGAAACTTAGCCGCATCGACCCACTTGTAATGATTCTCGATCGCCTTTGCACGTTTGGCATTGTCGCTGTGACCAAGTCCTCCTTCGCCATCGATCATGATCAGCACGTTGGTGACGCCAAGATCCGTCGTCCGCTTTTTCATCTCAGCGAGATAGGTTTCGTCTTTAGCCTTGTCCTTGAAGAACTGGTTGACGTACTCGATCCCATCGATGTTGAATTGCTCCTTGGCAACTTTAGCGAAGTCCAAGTTGTCCATTTTCTTTGCGAAGAGTGGCTTATGGAGTGACCATTGAGCCAGCGAAATCTTGAAACGCGGTGTAGGTTCCGTTTGTGCCCAGGTCGCTCGCGACGCGCAAGCAACCGTCAGAGCAGCGGCAGAAGTGGTGGCGAGGAAGTTTCTTCGATCAATGGTTGGTCGCATAGACTTTGGGGGGATGGAAGGAATGAGGATGCGGTGAGAAAATAACTGCAACGCTAGAAAAATTCCGTTGCCAGCGATAGACGACGATTGTATTTCCCGATCTGCTATCCGGCAAGCAAAAGTTCAATCCGGTAAAGATAGACACCGAATGCCAGGCCGCAGAGATTCGCCATCCCGAAGCGATAAACAACTCACACCCATCGAAATCGCATGGGATCTCGAGAGACCCGTTCCCCCGGACACTGAGGTGCTGCTCCGTCGAGCCGACAGCCTGCTCCAAGCCTATTGGGATGCTTGGCATCAAAAGCCTATTGAGCAGTATGTGGCTTGCGATTTCCGAGACGTTTGGCGGGCTCTGGCAACGGTTCGCGAACTGCAACTCGCTCAGGGCAATTTGTTCCTGGAATGGGGGTGCGGGTTCGGTATCGTCACCGCGATGGCGAATCAATTGGGATGGGGGGCGATCGGGATCGAAGCCGAGCCCTTTCTGGTTTCCGAGGCTCGAAAGTTCCTCGCGGCCCAAGGGATCAAGGCTGAAATCTGGCAGGGGAATTTCTTGCCGAGTGGCAGCGAGCGACTGGCTCGGCATCAATCACATCACGCGTCCTTGTTCCATCAGGTCCCATCGGCCTATTCGCAGCAAGACCTGCGGCTAGACGATTTCGCATTCGTGTTCGCCTATCCATGGCCTGGTGAAGATGGGTTTCTTAAGGATGTCTTTCGCGAGTACGCCGCACCCGGCGCTTTGCTTCTCGTCTTTCGCGGTCCCTACGAATTGGAACTGTATCGCAAGACTGACTAACACGTCTGGCTAAATAGATCGCGTGGTCCACTCGCCATCGATGCTTCGCCAAGTCGATCCTGTAGGATTCGCGTTGCGAAGGGTGTCCGGAAGTCGATTTTCACGGACGGCATCGAAGCAAGTGAGCTTTGCAAATCGAAGCATGCTGGCTGGTATGCCCACGGCCGTGAAGCCGGGATGACTGGTAGCTGGATAGGGGCCGCCGTGATTCATAGCTGGACTAACAGCAACACCAGTTGGCATCTTGTCATTGAGAATCCGGCCCACGCGTTGCGCGAGAGCATCCGCGACACGAACATAGGACGAATCATCGCTACCGCTATTATCGCTGTAGATCGAACCGGTCAGGTTTCCTTCGAGTGCTTCGATGATCGAGATCAATTCATCGAGATCTGCACAGACAGCGATCAAGACTGCGTTGCCGAACGCTTCGGTTTGAAACGTATGCGTGTCTGCCAGCATTTGTGAGCCTGAAACACGGAGCACGGTATTGGCAACGGCGCATCGGGAACCTGGCAACTTGCATCCCCCTGTCAGATTCAATGCACCCGCCTTTTCAAGAATGGAGATACTTTGGACAAGTGATCGCTCGACGCTTTCCGACAACAACGTACCGGGCGTTGCAGCCGTGTATTGACCGACGACACCTTGAATGAACGCTTCGGTTTCAGGGGATTGCATCAGCAACAACAGCCCCGGATTGGTACAGAATTGTCCCGCCCCCATCAGTCCGCTTCCGACGAATTCGTCGACGAGTTTGCTGCCTCGTTCCTGCAGTGCCCCTGGGAGGAACACGACGGGATTGACGCTTGATAATTCAGCGTAGAACGGTTTGCCGACTCGATCCGCGACAGCCTTGAGTTTGAGGCCGGCAGCGCGAGAGCCGGTGTATCCGATCGCTCCCAGACGAGGATCCGCGACGAGTCGCTCGCCATCTTCGTGAGTGGTTCGATAGATCAATTGAACCATGCCTTGAGGCATATCGGTTTGTTGCATGGCGCTCCATGCGAGTTTGGCGAATCGCAGAGTAGTCGCCGGGTGAGAGGAATTGGCTTTGGCAATAACTGGATTGCCTGCCGCGATCGCAGCAGCAAAATCCCCTCCCGCGATGCTGTTGAACGCGAAGGGAAAATTATTCGGACCGAAAACGGCGATCGGACCGAGGGCTTGATAGCACGATCGAATGTTTGCCTTGGTATCGATGGTCGCCATGCGCCACGAATCGTTGCGAGCCGCTTGGGCGGCCTGACGCAGTTGATTCACGGTTCGCGGCAATTCTGCATCGGCCAGTCGCGGGGATTTCGGAAGCCCAGTCTCTGCGTGCGCGATTTCGACCAATCCTTCTCGATCTTGCTCGATCGCTGCAGCATAAGCTTCCAAAAACTCCGCGAGCCTGTTGCCGGAAATGCGACGACTTTCCACAAACGCGCGATGCGCCGATGCGAGCGCTCGATCGCAGATGGCCCAATCGCTTACCGGAAAGACACCATCGATATCTTCGCCCGTATTGGGA
>CAYXFO010000504.1:0-3185 GCA_964464255.1 uncultured Pirellula sp. | reverse complement strand
TGCCACCCCAATCGCCACTGCGCACGAATCGCAGTCCGCGTAACGTATCCGGTCGCGATATCGCTGTTGATCCCATAAGCGGATCGCTGTCCGATATGGTTGGGTACGGTCAGCACGGCATGGACTTCAGCCCCTGGGGAGATCGGTTTGTCACCAGCAACAGCGACCATCTTCAGCAAGTCGTCGCGTGGTATCTTCCGGAACTGACCGATGCGTCCCTCTCCAAGAGCGTTGCTTGGCGACGGTCGATTGCCATCGATGGTCCGCAGGCGGAAGTGTTTCGCATTTCACCTGTCGAACCCTGGCGAACGATCCGCACCCAAATGCGTCTCTCGGGTGCATCGATTGGTTTATTGGAAGGTGGAGGACGGGCAAGTGGTTACTTCACTTCGGCAACCGGGATCACGATCTACGATGGCGACCAATGGCCAACATCTGAGTCGCACGCTGGCGACTCGCTGTTGGGTATCGTCGCGGATGTGGGGAGCAATTTGGTGCATCGAAAGAAGCTGTCCCGCAAGGGCGTTGCCATGGTTGGCGAGCGAATCGACGAAGCAGCGGAATTTGTTCGGAGCAAGGACACATGGTTTCGACCCGTTCAATTCGCAAACGGCCCGGACGGTTGTTTGTACATCGTCGATATGGCGCGCGAGACGATCGAGCATCCGAAGAGTTTGCCGGAACCGATCAAATCGCAATTGGATCTGACATCCGGGCGAAACCTCGGTCGCATTTGGCGCATCGTCGCGCGTGATCGTCCGGTCCGGCGCGATGCGCCAGGGCTCGATCGTGCGAATAGCGACAAACTCGTCGAGACGCTCGCGCATCCAAACGGCTGGCACCGTGAAACAGCTTCGCAGTTGTTGGTGCTCAAGCAAGATGCAACATGGATTCCTGAACTGCAAACGATGGCGACGTCGTATGCATCGCCTTTGGCACGTCTGCATGCATTGAGCGTCTTGGCGAGTATGCCGCACGGCATCGATGCCGAAACATGGTTGAAAACGGTCCAGGATCCGCATCCCAAAATTCGATTGTGGTCGCTGATCTTGCTCCCCCGCTTTGCGGATCATTTATCAGCCAGCGATCTCAAACAGGGATTCCTTGCATTACGCAACGAGCGGGATCTCGAGGTCCGCATGGTTGCTGCCGTGCGAAGCCGAATGGTATTCGGCATCGGAAACGATCGGTCGGATCGGTCGGATCGGTCGGATCGGTCGGATCGCGAAGCGATCGCCGAGCTACTGTTGGCATGGGCATGCAGCGACGTGGATTCCAACGACTGGCAGTGCGACGAACTGCGGGCAGCGGTTGAGTACGCGGTTGCGGGTGGTGACGTCGAGTCATTCGCCGATCGTGTTATTCCAATTCTTTCTGCGCAGGCCTCGGCCGAATCGGTAGCATCTTGGTGGGATGCGATCCTCTTCCAATTGCATCAATCGCAACGACTGCACACCTGGATGGAACGAATTTGTGCATCCGAAATGTCATCCCAAACGACAGAGCGGTTGATGGCCAGTTTGTCCCGGCTCGTCAACCGAAGACAAATCACCGCCCCGGAAGCTCGCACCGCGGTGGAGCAATTCGCTCGCAGCCGAGCGTTGGATTTGGTAAAGCAATCGATTGCGTCGGAGAAGCCTTCGCCATTGAGTTCTGCGGATCGAGTTGCTGTTCAATTGCTGACGATGCTTCCCTCGGAGGAGCGTTCCTCGCTATTGACTGCCATCTTGGATCTCGAGAACAAGACCGAACTACAACAGGCCGCCGTGGATGCATGGTTGGCGAACGATCAAACATTGCAGGCTGTAGTGATGGATCGATGGGATCGTCTTTCGCCACCGGTTCTCAATGGCCTGTTCCAGGCCTTGGTGCGAAGCATCGGCGGGACACGGTTGCTGCTCGATCGAATCGACGCTGGGCAAGTGGACCCCAAGCGAATCCCGGCATGGGCGTGGCAGGCGATTCGCAGTTCAACCGACGAAGGGATCCGAAAACGCGCCGCCCCATGGGACGGTTTCTCAGCTTCCAAGTGGGAGGAAATCCGCGAACCTTATAGCCAAGCATGGAAGCAAGCGGGAACGGCCGATCAAGGGGAGGTTCATTTCCGCAAATGGTGCGCATCCTGCCACCGAGTCAATGGCATCGGCATCCAACTCGGTCCATCCCTCGATTCGTATCGGGTTCGCACCCATGAAGCCATCGCCATTGCGATCGCTGAACCAAGCCGCGATATGGATCCCAAGTACGAACAGCATCAAATCAGGACAACTGACGATGAGACCTACGCAGGCTTGTTATCCGCATCAGGTACCGACTTCATCGAGATCACATCCGCTCAGAACCAAGTGTCACGAGTCGCAAGAGGATCGATCGAGACATGGACGACTACTGGCAAGTCGTTCATGCCCGACGGTTTATTGCAGGAACTCGGGCCTGCAGCACTCAATGACTTGATCGCGTTTCTCCGAAAGACTCAGTGATGGAAACCGTCTGCTAGAGTTTCTTTTCCACGGCGAGTTGATGGAAGCAATGCTGGACCGAATCCTGGTTCTTCAAAAGCCAATCGATGTTGGGTTCGTTGTTCATGGCCTTGGAAATCGCTTTGGCGGTCGCTTCGCGGTTGGTGCGGAACAAGACTTCGGGATCGTACTCTTCGTTAACGATCGAGGGGTCGAGCCAAACGGAGACGATGATTCCGATATCGTTGACTATGGCCTTGGGGATATCTCCATTTCGAACCGCGTCCAGAACCCCGTTGGCGATCGCAGCTTGGACCGTGCCCATGAGGATATTGGTGTACTTCTCGCTGTTGACGGTGACTTTGCTGATCATCACCGTGACGGGACGGACTTGCACATCGCAGTTGAGGATCGCATAGATTTTGGAGTGCCCTTTCGTTTGGTTGCCGATCATGTTGGCGATCGCGAAGCCGACTGGGCCATCGAGGGCTCCGATGACTACCTCGGGTTCTGCTGCCGACCAGCCTTCCGTGGACTCGACCAGCGCTTCGCCGGTTCTCATGACGATTCTGCCGATCGACTTTTTCTTGCCTTTGCTCGCTGGTTTTTTCTTGGCCATGTTGTCTCTCTTTGTTAGCCGCGCTGGATCTGTAGTTGCTTCAAAACGGTTCTTTTCCGATCCCTTAGTGTAGCCGCAGTTGATCGGCCGATCCAATACCCTCGGGA
>CAYXFO010000503.1:0-3194 GCA_964464255.1 uncultured Pirellula sp. | reverse complement strand
GGGAACTGACGCCGGAAATCGTTGCTGCCGCAGAAGGCTTCACCAAGCATCTCTCTTTTATTCCGGTGAGCGCTACGGGCAAAGCCCCTGAGCGAGACAATTCCACGGGCGTTTTTGGTATGCGGCCTCGCGATTTGAATCCCTATTGGGTCGAAGTCCCGATACTTCATGCCCTAAGTCAATGGGGCGCTGGCTTGATCGGTACGGCACTTCCTGTATCGCAGCAACCCAAGTCGAATGATTCCAAAACGGGGACGGCATAAGAAATCAGCCAAAGGACACCAGCCCGATGAACGCCGAATTGCTCTACACCTCTGCTCCTGCGGGGCTCAAACAGGGAAGCCGCGGATTCTGCACCGTGGTGAGCACGGCGGGTATGCCCATCAACTTGGCCAGCAAGCTGGAATCACTGAGCGGCTATCGGCATGTGTATCCGTCTGGGACTCCCAGTGCGAACAAGAACCCAGTCGGTTTCTCGCATCTGCGGTTCTCACTCGGAGGCCGCATGGTCTCCGTCATTTCGCGGATCTCTGATTACGGATTGGATTACAGCCAGCGGACCAACAAGCTCGCACATCACATTGTCGTCGATGCTCCGATGCCGCCGAGCGGGCCAGCAGCACTGCTCCTGCAGTCAGGCGTGATGCGAGATGCTTGGGATGGTCGATGCGCGACCGTCCCGCCACCTGCTCTGCCTACCCTAGAAATACCTCCTCGCGTGTGCAGCGAGTGGGAATCGATGACAAGCGATGCCGGTTGGGGAGGTGTCGTTGCCAACACATGGCTTCGGCCTCAACCGAAACCGCTCTTCATTGTTTTCTCAGAGGACCAAGCGCCGAGATTATTGTCCTTGATCGCCGAATCGATCGCGCTATTGCCGGTGCGTCAGCGATGGCAAGCGACCTTTGGAACCTATGTGACCAATCTTCCTCCCGATGTGGACTGCAAAGTCCGATGCGTGATCGCGGGGAGCGAGGAAGCCCGTATGGCTTCCGCACGCGGAACGGTCATTAATCTTACCGCACCCATCGGACCTGCCGTCGATTCCGATGCGACACGAGCCGCTCGAGATGGGTTGAGCCTAGGGGGCGGTGCGACGATTCGTGAGCCAATCTCAGTGGCAGATCCCGAAACATCGGAATCGGATCCGTCACCGTCTGCCGTACCGCCCGCCTACGAAGAGTTCGAATTCGACGTTGATAAACCGTTCGGCGAGGTCGCCTCGCAAGCTCCTCCCGACGTTCGGTACACCGGGACACGGTTCAAGACGCAGCCTACTCAACCCGCTCCGGCAGCACCCTTGAGAATCCCGTATTGGGCAGTCCCGGCCGCAGCGACTCTCGCTTTGCTACTGCTCCTCGGTCTCGCAGGATACGGAATCTACAAAAATACACCGCAGATTTCTCTTGGAGCCAATGATCCGCAACGACCGGAACGAGACCAATTAGATGAACAACAACGAAAACAAGAAGAAGTACAACGAGAACAACAAGAACGAGAACAACAAGAGAAACAAAAACTAGAACAAGAACAACAAAGAATACCAACGGACGATGTGACTGCCGCCGCTTTCAAACTTTCATTAGAAGTCCCCTCGCTCCCTTCAACGGATGCATCCGTAATAGAAGTCGAGGTCTCCGCTGAAGCATTAAACGCGGTCGCAAAGATAGAACCATTAAAGCCTTTGCCTGCGGAGTGGGAACAATGGAAGGTGATATGGAAATGGCAACGAAAAGAGCTGGATTCGATTTGGAAGGACATGGATAACGGATCAACTGCACAGATTGGCATCACGAACAAAGAAGCAATCAAAACCGAGTTCAGAGTGATCGCAATCGTTTCAAACTTATCATCGGGCCAATCGCTACCGCCCATCGAATCGAAGATCATTAAGGTTTCCAATGTTACTTCACCTCCTCCTCCCGCATACAAGTCCGAAGATTTTGACTTGAATATTCAATTCATCTTGAAAGGCAATCAAGATGGAAGGCCCATTGATATACCTTTGCAAACGGGTGTTCGAGGAGCGATCGCAGAGGGTGCCATCAAACCCAAAATTGGCGTTGATGCCGGTGGATATAAAGCAACTTATAAATGGATCCTTAAGTCATCACCACCAGAAGAAAAACCGATCCCGAATGCAAGCGACGCAAATCTGCCTATCACGCGTGATCTACCTCCCAAGTCTGCAATAAGTTGTGAGGCGACAATCAAATTCGATTCGGGGGCAGAGATCGTGGTCAAGTCGCGGGATCCCCCTCTCCAAATTGCAGACGTCTTGGCTGCAACAATCGACCTGCAAGACGTCTTGAAAAGCTCATCAATACCTGATTTTATTTTTCCGATAGAGATCCCAAACTCTCTTGAAGCTATCGCAAAGGGAAATAATCGTGGAGAAGGTATTTCTGCATTTGGCTTTAAATTACAAAAGGACCCGAACTTCGCGGCGTCCGTAGTTAAAACTGCATTTCGCAATTTGAAGGCTTCTGCGGAAAACGCGGATACGAAAAAGCTGATTGAGTTAGAGGGAAAACTAAAGGATTACCAAAAAAATCACAAGGAGATCCGGAAAAAGATCGATGCACTCAAGGCGGTCTGTCAAAACAAAGGGAAAGACATTGAATGGGCTATGAACATTGTGAATGTGATTAATACAAATGACAGCGCAGATTTTACGACCTTTAAGAACGCTCTGATTCCACTCGTCCGTAAGGCCCAAGATGCTATTGAGGAATACAATAAAAGCTTTCCGAGCACTGTTACTTCCCCGCCCAACGACATGTCGGCATTTAAAGCCATCGCCATGAGAAATCGTTGGTTCAATCCTGTACCTCCAGACAGTGTTGATAGAGAGTTCAATGGTTTCTTGGTTTCGCTCAAGGAATTCAAATCGTTTTGGGAAGAAGAAGCCCGATCGTTACAGGATTTAGGACGCACCCCGAGGAAACTTTTCGATTCGTTGCTGAGAGAAATTGACGATTTTGAGAACGATCGACGCGATCTTCTTCGAGAATCCGTGAGCTTTGAAACTAAAGCTGATGCCTTCGCAATTTATGCAAAGTCGAAATCAGCGGGAAAAGATGAAGATGTTTTGCCTGAAAAAGACAAGAAGCTAGGGGATTTCGGGATGTGTATCATGCTTAAATTTATCAATTGAGAACAAATCGAAACCCAACCGCAAACGGAAGGGGGGG
>CAYXFO010000502.1:0-3196 GCA_964464255.1 uncultured Pirellula sp. | reverse complement strand
GCCTGCCCCAGAAGATTCGCGGATACGCCGGGAAAATCCCGCAACGCTTCTTGGACGACTTGAGCACGCCGCGATCCTATGGCTACTTTGCTCCCGACCGCGGCAAACGCACGGGCGATCCCAAGCCCGATGCCGGTAGCACCGCCGGTAACGAGAACGACCTGATGACGAAGCGATTCGAGGGAGTCGACATTGTTGGTGTCGGACATAGTTGACTCGCAGATTGGATGTGTGAGTGGACAAACGCTGGCCAAGTATTGTGGGCATTCCAAGCGATTGTGCGAGCCCTGGGGTAGTCGTCGTGGGGGGATCGACGCGAGGTTTCTGACTGCTAACTTGAGTGAATTCCGAAAAATCCTCTAAGAAAGCCCGTTCCTGGCCGTTGTTTGGATGTCGGCAGTTCGATTTCGGGTCTGGACCAGGAGTTTCGAAGCCATGAGGCCATCGTGAAGCAGTCGGTCGAGGCACCCACGCAAACCAATACTCTGGATCAGCAAACCTGGCTCCAGGAGGTGTTCGCTCGTTTGCAGCGACCGCTTTCCGCCTATGCGATGAAGTTGGTAGGAGGCGACTGGGATCGAGCCCAGGACTGCGTGCAGGAAGCGTTCTGCCGATTGTGTCGCGAAGATTACCGCAAGGTCGCATCGCATGTCGATGCTTGGCTATTCAAAACGTGTCGAAACCACGCGATGGACATCCATCGCAAGGAGGCTCGCATGACAGTGCATTCCGATTCAGCTCCGATCCTGGAGTTGCAATCCCGAGAGGATACTCCGGCGCATCGAGTTGTTCAGAACGAAGAGCATTCGATGGTTGAGGCTCAGATATCGCTTCTGCCTCGACTCGAGCAAGAGGTGGTCCAGCTCCGTTTGGCTCAGGGGTTGTCCTACAAACAAATCGCAGACGTGATGGACCTGAGCGTATCGCATGTGGGGGTGTTGCTTCACCAAGCCGTCAAACGCCTTCGCCAATCGCTCGCGGAACCAGACGGTCTCGCTGAAGCATGATTACCTCGAGCAGGACCGCTCCGCAACATTCAACCTACAACCCCACCAGTGAATCACAAAAACGGTAATAGCCATGAACGATAACACACCGTCCTCCGATCGACCTGAATTTGAAGAATGGCATCTAACAGCCTTGGCTCTCGGCGAGTTGGATACCCAGCTTGCTGCATCGACGCAGAAACGTATCGATGCCGATCCTGATCTGGCTCGTCAATATGCTGAGATCCAATCGACGCTGGCGCTCGTTGGAAAGGAATTGAAAAACCCTTCAACGATACGAGACTTGGACGAACCGAGAAGGGATGAAGTCATCGCTCATATCCAATCAGCGACCCGACCTTCGGAGAGTTGGGGACGGGACAACTGGCGAGTTGCCTCAGCCGCCGGGTTGCTCGCCCTCGCAGCATCCGTGGTCCTGTTGCTGCAATGGAAGGGTAGCTTCTCGCCCGACATCCGATCGGGTACTCGCGTAACGTACGAAATACCTTCCGCTCCTTCTCGTAGCAGCGATGCCAACAATCCTGTGGTCGCTGAACAGTTCGGCGCAGTATCACCTGCAGACAATCCGCAACCTGAGAACTCGATCGCTTTAGCCGATGCTCCCTCAATCTCATCGAGCGCATCAGCGAAGGACGCAACCCTTGGAGGGGAAGACTTCGTCTCGAATGCTCAAGCGGAAGCTGGCGAAAGACGCTTAGCCGTCGGGGGTGGCATGGCAGGTTCTGGCGGCGCTCCTGGCGCATCCAAGGTCAAACTTGAAGAAAGAACGGGCTATACGGAAGGTATACCTGCTCCGGGAGCATCGAACTCGTTACGCTCCAGGGTATCGGGATCGTCTGCGGCGCCACCACCGTCACAGGTGCAGCCATCCAAGCCACTTGCGCGGGACACGATGAGACAAGGACGCCCCGACAAACGGGACGAAAACGAAGGAACGTCCTACTCTGGCTTAGGGGGTCTCGGTAGCGGAGGTAAACCTGCCAGCGAAGTCGAGACGTTGGCTTGGAAAGATCAGAAAGCGGAAGAATCAGAGAGCTTGCCAGAGGAGTTGCGGGCTAATATTCGGAGCTACGATCGACGACTGCGAGAAACTGGAGATCGATTCGACGCGATACCTGAAACGCCTTTCGTCAACGTCGATCAGCAGCCGTTATCGACCTTCTCGATCGATGTCGATACCGCATCCTACAGCAAGCTTCGCCAGTATGTTCTCGAGCAACATACGCTGCCATCTGCGGACACGATTCGCATTGAGGAGTGGATCAATTATTTCGAATACGATTATCCCGGTCCGAAAGACGACTCGCCGTTCGCGGCTCATCTGCGGCTAGCAGACTGCGCTTGGAATCCCGAACACAAACTGGTGCGAGTCGCGATTGCGGCGAAGAAGCCATCTACCGAGGAACGGCCCAGCTCCAATCTTGTCTTCCTGATCGATGTATCGGGCTCGATGAGCGATTCGAACAAGCTTCCTTTGGTCAAGCGAACCCTTCAACTTCTGACATCGCAACTGCGTGAACAGGACCGCGTCGCGATCGTGGTTTATGCGGGAGCCGCCGGATGCGTATTGCCGAGCACCTCGGGTGCCAACAAGGAGACGATTCTCGCATCGATCAACGAGCTGCAATCGGGTGGGTCGACCAACGGTGGCCAAGGGATCCAGCTTGCATACAACATCGCCAAGGAGCATTTCATCGCGGGTGGAATCAACCGCGTCCTCCTCTGCACCGACGGCGACTTCAATGTGGGAGTCACCGGAACCGACCAACTGGTCGCGATGATGCGAGAGAACGCACAAAGCAATATTTTTCTAACATGCCTCGGCTATGGGGTCGGCAACTACAACGATTCGATGATGGAGCAGGTCTCCAATCAAGGGAACGGCATCTACGCGATGGTCGACAGCGAACTGGAGGCGAAGCGGGTCATGGTCGAGCAATTGTCGGGGACGCTTATGACGGTCGCGAAAGATGTCAAACTGCAGATCGAGTTCAATCCGGCGAAAGTGGCATCCTATCGATTGATCGGCTATGAAAACCGACGCTTAGCGACCAAGGATTTCGCGGACGATCGCAAAGATGCTGGCGAGATCGGAGCGGGCCATTGCGTGACAGCACTTTACGAAGTCGTGCCAGCGGGAGCCGCGACTGTTCAGCCAGCGGGTACGGAGCTTCGCTATGCTCAACGCA
>CAYXFO010000501.1:0-3201 GCA_964464255.1 uncultured Pirellula sp. | reverse complement strand
AACGCTGGTGGACACTTATGGGACTAGGAACCCTAAAGTAGAGACAAAGGAGAGACAAATGAGAAAGCAAGTCGAGGTATAGATCTGTCTTTGGTTCTTCATCTTTCGCCCTCCATTTTTTGCCCTCATGTCTTCGACCCGAATACCTTCCGACCTATCACACGACAGCGCGGACAGCAAACCAGTTTGGCAAAAGATGGCGAGCAAGGCTTCATTCCAATTCGGAGGGAACCAGATAAGTCGTCCATCCTTCATATTCCCCGTCGAGTTCTTGCAAGGATTCATTGAAGGATTGTTCGAACTCGCAGATGTCTGCGTAGCTGGGCTGCGCAAACGCGAAAACATTCACCAACCATACCGACCGATCTTCATCCTCAACCTCATCCTCGAGCATTTCCACTTTCATCTCGCTGCGCAGGAATCGAATCGCGAACTCAATCGCCTTTTCTTCTTCCGGAAAGACAGCGGAAAATTCGAGTTCTCTCGGTGACTCCAGGCTGTCGCCGTTGGATCTCAAAGTCCAAAGAATGTCTCCGTTGTCGTCGTTCGGGAACTGTTCCAAATCGCGCGTCGGTGTGGTCATGGATTGATCAAGTCCTAAAAGATGAAAAGAACATGCCGGGCCCCTTCGTGGATTCGCCACGAAGACAACATGGTAAGGGTACCACATCAGGCTTGTTGATACTATCGGGCACTGGCGACGACCGCACGCTGCATCAGGCGATAGGAAGTTCAAATGCTAAGGCTCGCGATTCGCGATCATGCATGTCGATAACCGGCCGAAGCGATGAATCGACTCGTCCGGATCCCATCGACTCTACGTAACGACACGCTGCGAATCCTGAAGCCTTTTGCTCGTACCTGGCAATCCATGCCATTCGAATCGGCATTGACTCTTCCCGGACAGGCCAGACACCGGGTCTCGGGCGGATATGGTCCGGAATACCCGCTCGCCACGGCTTGGCAGTGAGCCGAGCGCGGAAACAGTTCTGGCGGGTGCACATACGGACATACACAGGATCCACCGACAACGCATTAAAAAAAAGACGCACCTCATCCGACCTGGGGTCAAACGTCTGATGAGTGGCCACGACTCGATAGCCTGCCGGTGTTCGGTATAAACGCAAGTTCCAGGTTCGGTTGGCTGCGACGAACGCGACGATCTTTTCGCGTGCTATTGCTTCCAGCGTATCAGTGGATTTTTGAACAAGACGGCTTAGCAATTCCGATATTAATACGGCGATTAACCCGGACACCAAGAGCAGCACGGCGGTTACCCATCCCTTTCGCAACCAGATTCCAATTCCGATCGACGCGGCGGCAAGCAAAGCAAAGGCGAGAACGGATGGCCACAGCAGCCTTTTAGTTGCGAAGTCGATGTCAGCGAAAAGCACTCGCGGTGAATTAAGACAGTGCGCACCATATCCGTTCCGCGTGATAACTTCCTCGCCATATCGGGCCAAGACCTCCTCACGAATCGGGACGCCATCAGCACCGTTGTAGGACCGTTTCTTCTCGCGACGATCCAGCTTCTGTCCGGACAGGATTCTCTCGAGCGCCTCTTCCACCCGCTTCTCGGCCATCGCCTGCGCATCTGCTTGGCTGATCGTAGACCAACCGAAGCGGCGTACGGTAACTTGCGATCGTGGAGTGCGATGCTGCTTCCGAGCTTCCGCCCAGAAATCAGGGACGATCATTTCGCTGCTTCAGGGGCACCCATCGGGTTGGGTTGCGACTCTTTGATCGTCGAGTTGTAGATCAAGTTTTCGCGGTAGCCTTCAGCATCCATCATGGTGAAGCCCAGGAATAGAGCGACGAAGATCAGACTCCCAAGGATGACGATGGCATTGAGGGGTTTATCCCACAACAAGTGCATGAAAAAGGCAATCACCAAACCAGCCTTGATCGTTGCGATGGTGAGCGACAACCAAACTTCCGCGTTCCCTAAATCGAATTGCGATTGAAAGACGGTCAGGAACGTCAGACCTAGAAGCGCAAAGAACACAGCCAACAGCATCCACACCGGCATCGGGTGTGAAAAGCCATGATGTCCATCGGCATGATGCCCGTCCGAATGATGCCCGTCGGCGTGAGGTTCCGTTGCGTGCTGAGCGTGAGTCGCTTCGTGAGCCATGATCGTTTGTTCGTTTGATTTTCTTAAAGAGTCGTTCTGCGAGGCCGGTGTTGGTCCTAAGTGATCAAGTACAGCAGCGGGAACAGATAGATCCAGATGAAGTCGACCAAGTGCCAGTACAAGCCGACATTGTCGACAGGGCCGAAGTACTCTTCATGGAACTCGAAGCGTGCTGCTTTGATGATCAACCATGTAATCACGATCATTCCACCGATGATGTGGATTGCGTGAATCCCCGTCATGCAGTAATAAATGCTGAAAAACAGACCTGCCATGCTCCTCTGATTTACATCCGCGTCAGGAGTATTTACTTCATCCGGATCCACAAGGACGTCGTTGGCCGGTGCGGTTACCGCAGGAGTGGCGGCAGTATGGTGGTCGCTATGGGCGATTCCCGAGGCATGCTCATGAGCGTGCTCGGCATGGCCTGCACCCGCGTGAGATGCCTCCGAGTGCGTTGCCGAATCCTCGTGCTTTTCTTCACCCGATTCCAAATACATACCTAGGCCGACTCCGCCGAAGAAGCAAAGCCCTGCAACGAGCATGGGTCCGGCGACTCGCAAGTGGAAGGTGCTGCGGAGTATAACTGCGTAGACGAAGTAGGCAGCACAGCATACGGTAAGAATAGCAGGTACGATCATCAAATAGCCGAGGTATCCGACCTCAGCACCGTGATGTCCGCCCAGTTGAGATAGGTAGTAGCGGCCCGGCAACAAGCCGCGTTCCCATTTGTGCGAGTACTCGACCGCTTTGACGCCCAAGAAGATCGCCGCGCAGCCAAGCGTCGCACCGAGCATCCCGGTGAGGATACGATGTTGACGAAGCTGGGCTGCTCGCACCGCCCATGCCATGGTGAGCGAGCTGAATAGCAGAACCCCTGTGTTGATCGCACCGAGTTTCTCGTTCAAGAACGCGCTGCAAAACTCGAAGACCTCCGGGTTACGATTGCGGTACAGCGAGTACGCACAAAACATCCCGCTGAAGAACAGAACTTCCGTCACCAAGAACAGCCACATCCCGAGCTTGCCGGAGTCGTACTGTTGTTCTGCATCATCGAAATGATGGGC
>CAYXFO010000500.1:0-3221 GCA_964464255.1 uncultured Pirellula sp. | reverse complement strand
CCATGGGAAGGATGAAGATCTTGCCGTCCCCGATTTGCCCGGTGGGGGTGGCTTTAGCACCCTTGAGGATCGCCTTTACTGTGGGTTCAACAAAATCATCGTTGACGGCGATTTGAAGTTGCAGTTTTCGCAACAGGTGGACCGAAGAATCCTGGGATCGCGAGGGACTCTTTTGTCCTTTTTGTCGACCGAAGCCAAGGCAATCCAGCACGGTCAAGCGAAAGA
Source organism: uncultured Pirellula sp. (assembly GCA_964464255.1). Lineage (GTDB taxonomy): Bacteria > Planctomycetota > Planctomycetia > Pirellulales > Pirellulaceae > JBKCUI01. The sequence continues at coordinate 2,996 of CAYXFO010000500.1, read as the reverse complement.
CTTCCACCTCGGTTAAAGCCTCTTTGATAGCCTCCAACCGATTGGGTTGAACAACGGCAATGATCAGTTTCACGAGAGAATCCTAACAAGAATATTGCGATCCCACGGTTCCCATTGTGAACCGAAGCCCATCTCTTGGCAAACCGAATAACGGCTCAGACATTTATACCAAGAAAAAAATCACGGCCCTTGGGCCGTGATTTTCATGTTTGGTTCTAGGACTCGAGCGGAATTGGCTAGAATCCGCCCCCCTGAGCTGCCATACCAGCTTGAACGCCACCGGAAACAGCCTTGAGAACACCTTCCTGAATCGTGACTCGAGTAACGGATCCGCGTTCGATCAACTGGGAATCCATCATCACTTGGTCATCACCGGAACTGAGAGACGACAGCATACCATCTACGACCGGGTTCGGTTCAATGCTCTGGATGAAGTTCAACAGTTGCGAGAGACTCATCCGCATCTTCAGGGAATCCGCTGCCGATGTGGGATTTGATACCACACCGTCAATCGCTTTCTTGAGCGAAGCTTCGGCGGTCTTTCCGACCGAGAGGTAGATTGCCTTGGGTGAGGTGCCGATCGAGACATTTACGTTGTCGCCAAAAATTTTCCTTGCCGCATCGTTAGCGCCTTCGGGCAGAGGGGCCGTCAGTTTATGCAACGTGATACCCTTGTGTTCACCCGTCTTCAACTCAATCTTCACGGGGACATTGCCGCGCGATAGCTCATCCGAAAGATCCTTGGCAAGGGCCTCAACCTGGGAGCCATCAGCGACGGTGACCCCAGCAAAGATGTTCAAAGATGGGCTGGTCGATACGCTAGCCACCGACTCCAAGGAACCTTCTTTGCTACTCGCTACCAAGATTTTCACCAATCGATCGAGATAGGCTTTTGCCCGTTCGGCAACAGCTTTATCGTTGGAATTTTCGTCGATTGACTTGTAGACTGCGTCCAAGGAAGTGGACAGACTGTTCTCCATCTGCTCGACATCTTCGGCAGCGATGAGTTGGAAAACTTTGAGGGACATCATACCGCCCTCGGCGAGAGCGCCGCTGAGTTTGGACTGGGCGGTCTTTAGTTCCTGCATTTGCTTCGCGTATCGAGATCCAGAAACAAATTTAGCTCCCAAATCAAGTGTCACTGTTTTCTCGCTCGGGCGAATTCCTAAACCGAAAACAAACTTCTCCGTGGCGGCCATGCTCTCTTCCATGCTCTTGATCATCTGCTCGCCTTGAGCGCGTGACGCTTCCAGTTCCTCGTCAGATGCGTCACCTGCTTGAGCTTCCATCGCTTGTTCAAATCCTGCTCGCACTTGGCCGGTAATGAGGTCGACCAAATCATCCGGAATATTCTGAACGTTCACTTCCACCCAGAGGTCGTTCTTGGCGGACATCCCTTGAAGATTTTCTACACCGGTTTCAGGTAACCCTTCCAATGCTTCTTCAGAACTCGAAACGTAGAGCCACTTCCCTTTCTCTTGAGCGAACATGGTGTTCGGACCCAAGCTCATGCTCCACAAGCCATCCCCCAAATCCTCAGGCTCTCCGAATAATTCAAGCCCGCCGAGGAAGGAGTCGAGGTCCGATATCGGAAGCGACGCAACCGTGACCGGTACACCCCCTTCACCTAAAGTCACGAAAACGCCGATAGGACGAGCGCGGTCAATCCCGCTGGTGTAGCCGTTGACGGCTTGGTTTACGAGAGCGCTCTGACCTCCTGCCCCTACCAATCGCATCATGTGGGTAACGTGGGGCAGCAACGTATCTAGCGGAGCAACCGCCACCGTGACGACTTCACTTCCAGCGGTACCGCTCGACTCCAAGCTCGGTACGTCAAATTTCTTTGTTTCCTGAGCTCGCAACGTCGACGGTACCAAAGCGGTCGAAGTCAAGCAGCTCGCGGCCGACAGGCAAGCCATCGCAAACCAACGCAATCTCATAAACAGGAACTCCTCAAAAACAAGATAATCAGAACTGCAATGCGATACTAAGTTCGCTGCCGGCCGCCGCATCTTGGCGGTTCTGTTCAAAATCGGAAGCAGAATCTAGCGACCAGAAATATATCCGCTGACAATCCAGGCGGATAGCGGACCTGGATTCGTTCATGCACCGAAATTAAAGAAGATGGTCTCAGCAGCACTAAAGATGGAGATTTTTATCGTTCCCGGAAAACGATACGGCCTTTTGTGAGGTCGTAGGGAGACAATTCGACGCGAACTTTGTCGCCCGGTACGATACGAATGAAATTCTTCCGCATTCGTCCAGCCACGTGCGCTAAAACTTCTGTACCCGTCTCCAACTGGACACGAAACCTCGTGTTCGCCAAAGCCGCAGTGACGGTCCCTTCCACTTCAAATGCTTCTTCGTTTTTCCCCATACCCCTCAGCCGGTGTCCTTGCGATCAACGTATTCTCAACCTTCAACGGTGAAATGGTTATATGCGAAACAACCCCTTATCGTCCACGGCAAACCTATTCAAACCGGGGGATTCGTCGATCTTGATCCAAGTTTGTGGTTGGTTTGAGGGGATTTCTGAATTACTTTAGTGCGTGGCATGAGCATTATAAACACCAGTAACTTCCTGTATTTTTCCTGCCAGCATGGGGCGGAAAACTTCATCAAACACCAATGGTGCGAGCCGAAAGGACCCTTTCGTATCGCCTACTCAGGGAAAGGATTCCTCACTCTCAAAAGCCAGATGGCTCTACCGATTTGGTCTCGAGCACTCCCCGACGACCCATTGGTCCGATCCCGGGGGTTCATCCTCGGAAAAATTGAGGGCGCGGACGCAAGCCAACTGATCGAAAAGACCATCGAGCTCGCTAGCAAATTGGATTGGCAGCTCATGCACGTTTGGGAACGCGACCGCCATCCCATAGGTTGGCGAGGTTTTGAACCAGGCCGCTCGGAGATCGCGCTGGAGATTGCATCCCACTTCCGTCGAAAACTGGATACCACGCAAGATTCGCGCCTCGTGGTCGCGCACGGTTTCAAAG
>CAYXFO010000499.1:0-3244 GCA_964464255.1 uncultured Pirellula sp. | reverse complement strand
AGCCTGACAACCTGCGGTCGCCCGCGTGCCGCTCGAATTCGATGACGTTCGCGTTGTTGAAATAAAAACACCCGCGAGGAAACAGGACAAGAAACCACCCGAGCGTCCAGCCCCGACAATCGCTGATTATCGCTACGGTGACGATTCACCCAGACAACGGTTCGACTTCTGGAAAGCGGAGTCGGACAATCCGACGCCGGTTGTTCTTTTGATTCACGGTGGTGGCTGGAAGAACGGAGACAAGACGGGTTATGGAAACAACCCGATTCAGAAATATCTGAAAGAAGGGATATCGGTCGCGGCCATCAACTATCGATTTATCAACCAAGCGATGGAGCAGGGTGTCCAGCCACCTGTGAAGGCTCCCTTGATGGATGCAGCACGAGCTTTGCAAACGATTCGCGCTCATGCTAAGGAATGGAATATCGATCCGAACCGGATCGGTGCCACAGGGAGTTCGGCGGGAGCTTGCACATCGTTGTGGTTGGCGCTGCATGACGATTTGGCCGACCCCAATAGCAGCGACCCAATCGCTCAGCAATCATCAAGACTCTCATGCGCAGCGGTGGTCGGAGCCCAGACCTCGCTCGACCCCAAGCAACTCAGGGAGTGGATCAGCAACAGCGTTTATGGCGGGCATGCGTTTGGTTTCGCTGCCGAAGGCCGTTCGCGCGAGCAGGAGTTCGAACTGTTGATCGAAAACCGAGAGAAAGTTTTCCCTTGGATTCGCGAATACTCCCCGATCGAGTTGGTTTCTAAGGACGATCCTCCTATTTTCCTCGAGTATCCTAAACAGAAGGCTATGCCCAAGCTCGGAGGTAAAGAACCCGACCCAACGCATTCCGCGATGTATGGAATTCAACTTCAGAAGGCCTGCCAAGCCGCCGGGGTGCAATGCAAATTAGTCTTCCCCGAAAACATGGATTCTCAATTCGCGAACTCCCATGAGTTCCTCATTCATCATCTCAAGCGTTGATCGAAGTCTCTCCGCTCGCAACGCTGCCGAAATGGATGCGACTGAGCATTTGGCCGCAAGAACCAAACTTCGGTGCAGCTACTTGTTAATTCCGATTACGGTTTCACGAAATGAAGAATCGGGTCGCGATGACAGGTTCCTACGTCGGGATCCACGATCGCGTAACCGATCGATTCAAGCATGCGACACGTTCGATCGATACCAGCGTGGTACCAGCGACCCGGACTTGGGCTGTTATCGCGATCTTCTGGGATGCTCCGAGGGCGACGCTGATTGATGAACCAGTTTTTGAGGAAATTTTTCCTGGGGCGCCGAAAGATAACGTTGCGAACGCTGAGATCGGGGAATTCCGATACGGCGTGGTTGTATTTTTCGTAGTCGGAGACCAGCCAGAAGCAATGGCTTCCGGATTGAAGCTTTGAAAACAGATGGGTTGCATAAGCTTCGATTCCCTCGAACGAAACATGGCACAGGCAACCGAAGGAGAACATGTAGGTGAAATGGTTTTCCGGAAGCATCTCGCACCGGAAATCGGAAACCTGGAAGTACTTGACGTGTTCGTGTCGACCAACGTACCCGTAGAAATCGTTGTGCTCCGCCGAGAGAGCGTCCAAGGCGTACACCTCGCGGGCGGGAAGCAATGTCTTGGTCCATGCGCCGCGCCCTGGGCCAATTTCCAGAGCGACCGTGTCCTGGTTCACATACGGCTTAATGCAACACAAATAAGTTGCATGAAGTGTGCTCATGAACCCGAGATCCCCGTACGACGATCGAGCGATCGGATTCAAGGGATCTCCCTCAAAATAGCCACTTTGCCAGATATCCTGAAACGACCTCAATTCTTGCGATAATCGTGCACTCATCTCGAATCCCTCCCGTGATATCCTCTCTATCTCCCTCAGTGAAAGAGTTTATCGCGATTCGTCCTCGGCAAATCAACACCGAAAAAAAGGCTGATGCGACTGGTAATGCTGCTATTTGTCGAATTCAGTTCTTTAGTCTTGGTGCGTCGAGCGTCTGACCGTTTTGTGTGTGGCGAGCACTCGCTACTTCTCCGTTTTCGTCCTTGACGAACTCGACCTTGGCCTGAACAGCTTTCCAGACAAAAGTGTTTTCGGCCACTGCAAAGATCGGAAGCTTGGGTTGTCCTGCGACTTGGGCAAACAGTTGCTTCCCTTCCCGAGTGCACGTCATGATCGCGGGACCGTACTGATAGCGTCCGACGAACGCATCGAGTTCCTTTTCTGAGAGCGCAATACCCTCTGCAATCTTCGGAGCAAAAATGGTCATCCCGTTCTGTGAGTGCAGCGCGGAAGTGATTTCTCCTTTTTCGTTGCGGGAGAAGCTGACTTCGGCATCGACATCTTTCCAGAAGAATTGATCCTTGGCCATGGGAAGAATCTCCATCGGTGGTTGACCGGAGATCGTGGCAAAGATGCGATCCTTTTCCACGGTGATTTCCATGACCGCTTGAACATCCGAGTAGTTGTACTTGCCGATGTATTCGGGGAAGAGTTTCGGCTGGATGGTGTTGTCCACTTGAGGCGGTGGAACCGACTTAAATTCATCCTCCAGGATTCGATTGGCGATTGCTCGCGCGATCGGTTGAGGGGTCAAGTCGGAAGCTGGTGGCATGGCATTGGTTAGAACGATGACGGAGCATCTCTGATCGGGATAGTATGCGGATTCGGCAGTCCAGCCAGCCACTCCGCCACCATGGGAGATGATCGGGATCCGACGATGCTTGGCGATCATCAAGCCGAATCCGGATGTCATGCATGCGAAAAGACAAAAGCCAAAGAGGATAAAGAGTGACCTGCGCATGATTGTTCCTTTCATCGATGAAGCGTTAATGAATTTGTGCTGCAGTTGAGTTGCATTCCGTGGGTCTACTTGCCAACAGGCCAGTGGACGAACGGATTTGCAGGAGTATCGCTAGCATGGATCACTGGCGTTCCTACTCCTCTTCCATCATTCAATAAAGCATACAAAGATTAAATCGATAAGTCAATTCAAAAGTATATCCTTATTTTGAATCGAGGGTTCTCACTCCCGCTTTCGCAAGGCGATTTGAACTCATACCGGATTCGGGAGTGTGTGTTGTTTCACCAGAGCCGGAGGGAAGCGGCCCGGGGGGGCTTGGGGGGGAGGATCACTCCGGCTCTACGCGTCAGGATGGTTCCCGGTCGCGATTACCCTATGGTGTAGGCGGAAAGGGTCTTTTCTTGCGAAAAATGCGAGCTACCGTGCAAGAAAGCAGTCTTTCAC
>CAYXFO010000498.1:0-3247 GCA_964464255.1 uncultured Pirellula sp. | reverse complement strand
GCGTGCCCGCCAAGATCAAGGAACAGGTCTCCAAGGAAGACGCCGAGAAGGTCGCAGCCGAGCTCAAAGAAGCAGGCGCAACCGTCGAACTCAAGTAAGCCGCTCTGCAAACTTACTCGATTCAGCGATCGCGAGAGTGGTCGCGACGGTAGAGTCTCCTCTCAAGAGTCTCTCCTCAAGAGACTCTGTGAAAGACTTCGTTCGTGGACAGCCTGTGCCTGCGCACTGGCTGTCCTTTTTTTGCCGTCACTTCGGTGCACGGAGACGTATGTGCGAATGACGCACTAGGGTTCCTATCTTTCTGCCCGCATGTTTTTTTGCCCGTTCGCATCCCTCTGCGTTCTAGCTTCTCCCTACCTGGTTGGTAGTCTCTGATAGTCTACTCGGTATGGGTGCCAAGGATCGGGAGGACGTTCCCCAGGGTTGGTATGGGTATTGAAGCTGTAGATTCCGGCCGCCAAGTTAGCGATCATCGGATCGCCATTTGGGATAGTAAGTTGCAAGGAACCTCCGAAGACCCCCGTCGAAATGGTTGGACCTTCGAAATCCCAGTTGTGGACACTCAACGACTGAAGCCGCATGGCACCGATAACTCGAGTGCGCGTGACCTGGGCAAGGGCTTGAATAAGCCGAACGCCTGGGTGTTGTCTGATCAGTTGCATCGTTCCTTCAGAAAGTTGGTGGTTGCTGAGTTGGTCTCGCAGGGTTTCGGGGCGAATTCGACTATTCCCGGTAGAAACTCTCTCTGTGTTTCCATCCATCGCTCGGGATCTGAGGAAAGAACCGGTATTTTGATCAGGGGTTTCGTATTCCGTGTTGATGCCTCTTTCCACTCTCAGTACTTGCGGAAGGGTCGAAAGGACATTGCAACTGTGCAATTCAATTTTTCGAAATTTGCCCGCGATGGGGCTGAAGATCCCGACGGTCGACAACGAAAGACCTTCGTGTCCTAACTGGATCCCACCCGGAAAACCGTGAGCGATGATGCGCAGGTTTGCAGCGGTTCCCATGCTGTCGATTTGGTCAGAAAGCAGATCGATGGTATCGCGTAATCGTCTTCCGTCACTTACCTGGTGGACGATAGGCGCATCGGGATTAGACGACTGGCCAAGTCGCTCTATATGTTCGTAGACTCTCGCGAAGTCGATGTTGCGTCCACTCACGCTGCGCGCGTCAAAGATATATGCGTCCATTGGCGTAAACAACTCGATTGAAAAAAGGAACGCAACGAAATCGTCCATGACGAAGTGATGTCGTCAAATCAATATAACCAAAGTAGGAGGCAACGAGGACAGGCATCGCACCCCTGCGAACCAAAATGCCAGCATTCGTACACCGATCGAAACGCAATGCATGTCCTAGCTTTTCTTCAAGAGCAAAGGTCGTCTCTAAGCTAAACAACCCAAGCTCTGCGAAGTAGGTATTGCGATAGCGATGGTGATCCAATCCACGTGCGCGACCTTTACGCCGGGCCCGTTTGCGAAGAATGCTACGGAGTCGGCCACGGACATATCCATCCACCTCCGGAAAGACTGTTTTCCAACTGTGTTTGATGTATTCGTACCAACCGCGAAGCGTGCCGTTCAGATTGGAGATGATCTGTGGAAGGCTATGGCCATTGCTGCGACGTGTCTGGAAACGAATCGCATCCTTGAATTTCTTCATACTTTTGCGTCGGGGGTACCGACGGTGTTTGATGAAGCGATATCCCAGGAAATCGAATCCGTCGGTATCCACGTCGACAATCTTTGTCTTGGTCGGATGCAACGTTAGACCTCTTTGAGAGACCCATTCTTGCACCCTTTCCAACGCTGCCTGGGCCTCTTCGAGGGTTCGACATTGAATCACCAGATCATCTGCGTAACGAGTCATCTCGTAGCCCGCCGAGGCCATCAAGTGATCCAACTCATTCAAGTACAGGTTACTCAGCAAAGGGCTGAGAACCGCACCTTGAGGTGCTCCACTTTCCGGTGTCCAGCGATCAAGGCCATCCTCGATCTGAGCCTTCAGAAACTTTTCAACCAAACCCAGCACACGACTGTCAGAGATCAGCTTGCGCAGTTCGTCCATCAATCGGTCGTGTGGGATGGTATCGAAGTAGGATTTCAGGTCTACGTCGACTGTGAATCGAAAGCCCTTCTTCAGAAGACTGTCGACACGCCGAAGCGCATCTTTGCATCCTCGATTAGGCCTAAAACCGTAACTGTGCTCGGCAAATTGCCGTTCCAGTATCGGTTCGATCACATGGCGTAGGGCAGCCTGTACGATACGATCCCTAACCGTTGGAATTCCACGCGGTCTGGTCTCGCGCGTTCCTGGCTTAGGAATATGTACTCGTCGAATGCCATGCACGCGGTAGGTATCCTCGCGCAGATACTCTTCGATTTTCGATATGTTCCTAATCAGATTGGCTGTGAAATCCTCGATCGAGACGTGATCTACGCCAGCAGATCCCTTGTTGCCAGCGACCTTTCGATAGGCCGACAAGAGATTCTCCTTTTTGTAGACCTTGTCTATCAAGCTATGCCATTTACCTCCTCGAACACTGTTGTGTTCCAGTGTGGTCAACATCGGATCGGTCCAGACGCTCGGTTCTACCCATTCCCATCGGGAGCGGATTTCTTCGGTGGGTTTAGTCGCATTTGCTTTGGGCTCACGCGGCACTTGTTCCGATTTGTCTTCCAAAATTCTGTCCTTTCTCGAATCTATCTTCCTGCATCCCTTTGCTCCACAGGAGTTACCCTGTTTCAAAGCTACTATGAATGCTCTGACTTCCGCTTCGGCGACCTTCCTACGTCCTGATGGCCCTATGGGGGAGGCTGGTTTCGTATGACCAGTCGACTAGACCGAAACGGATCTCCCTTCTTATCTCGTCGAAACTTCTTTCCATTCCGTCACCAACCACCCCCCGCTGCCCAGAGGATCAATTTGTTTTATCCCTCCGGCTGACCTTTCTTCAACCTTGATGACCCGGTGTGCCGGGTGCGAAAGGCATCTTGGGCTTCGCTATTTCGTAGCAAGCTCGCCGCAGACGACAGGCCGAATCGTGTTCGTTACCCTACGGACTGGAAATTCACTTTCGGTTGCTCTCCACCTCCCTTCACAGGAACGCAGTTACTTTCAGTTAATGGGTCCAAATCAAACCCATGAAGGGACTTGCACCCTCCTATTTCGACGCCTTCGAAGGCGCACTACGACGGACTTCCTAGTCCGTCGTATGTCACCACCACGGACTCGGAAGTCCGTG
>CAYXFO010000497.1:0-3249 GCA_964464255.1 uncultured Pirellula sp. | reverse complement strand
TGAATATTGCTAGCGTTCAATCATGATGACGCAATGCATGTCCTTGTTTCTCTTGCTGCAATGCCTGTCCAAGTTTCCTTTCATGGTGAAGGAATGGGAGAGAGGAAAGCTAGCTTGCACAGTGAATATTGCTAGCGTTCAATCATGATGACGCAATGCATGTCCTTGTTTCTCTTGTTTCTTCTCAGTCTACTGCAATGCCTGTCCAAGTTTCCTTTAAGTTTCACATCTTCAGCCTAGGCACCTTCGACTTGAAGGGAGATGCTTGAGTCTCCGTTTGGAGGGATCGTAACCTTGAGCAAGGGTTGCTTTGGGTTGCCGTATTTGCCTCGCAGGCGGTCAGGCCCAGTCGAGTTTCCCTCGCCAGATAGCGATAGCGCCTTCTCTCCTTGTTCGCCCGGCCATACAACCGTCACACCGTATTCCCCTGGAACCGCGCCATCATCCATGGCGAAGGTTCGGAGAACAAATGTGCCGTTGGCATCTGCGGTCGCTACAGGCTTGGGGTCATTCAAGCGATCTTTCTCAGCAGGGTGGAAGACGATGAGCGCATTGCCGCACGCCTCCCCTTGAACTGTTTTGATCGTTCCTTTCGCTGGAACCGTCTTGATCGCACTGCCGGAACATCCAGCGAAAAGGCCAAAAGAAACTAGAACTACCCACCGCAGAAAGTCAGATGACATTGGCAACTCGAAAAATAAGGAGATCAACGAAAATTAGCAAAGATGGTAGGAAAGGAATCCGCATCAGTCTTCCGACGCATTCGGAGAAAGTTCTGCGGGGGTCATCCCCGAACCGCGAGCGGTCAACAATGCGGCGTACACTTGGGGAGATATACTCTCACTCGTGAACTGCACACTCCCATCGGCCATGGCGTGCATCGCACCACTCCCATGGAAGGCATAAGTCTCATTGTCGTTGTGGCAATTGATGACGCAATTGCCGGGTGACGTTCTCGTACCACTCACAGCACCATCTAGACCGTAATCGTTCTCATGGTGCCCCCAACCTCCGTCGTTGAGCTTGCGAGATGGGTCCAGCTTACCCTTGATCCAAAAGTCCGGGCGACCGGCATCTTCGCACATAAGAATCGTGCGGGTGGTTCCATCGGTGATGTCGGCGATGCGTTGCGCTTTGCGGGCAGGGAAACCGATTAGAGCGAGTATAGCCGCCGGACCCTTGATCTCTGGAGCCAACGCACTCCACAACTGGTTTTGGGTCGTCCCTGCAGGATACCCAAAAAACGTAACGCTACCCTGATTAATCGAACTGCAGGTTGCATAGTCGGTAACCGCTAGATTTCGGTAAGGAAGCGGAACACCAAGTCCAGTAAAGGATCCAGTAACCCTTCGTTCCGAACCGCCTGGAGAAGATGGACAGATAAAGGTCGGGATGGGATTACTCAAGACGGCCTGGTTATTTGGTGTTCCCGGGATAATACCTGACAGCCACGGAAACTTAAGATCGTACTGCTGAGACAAATTTCCCTGTTCCATGTACGGCAGGAAAAATGGGGCCCATGAGTGAACGATACCCGGATAGGGAGCTCCAGGTTGACCAGGTGCTCCAGGAAGAGCCCCGAGCTCAACGTAGAGGCTTGGCGGGAACCTCCTGAGAGCGCTCTCGTGGTTATGGGCCGCTAAACCGATCTGCTTGAGATTGTTGCTGCACGCCATTCTGCGAGCGGCTTCCCTCGCCGCTTGGACAGCAGGCAGTAGAAGCCCAACCAAAATTCCGATGATTGCGATAACAACGAGCAATTCCACGAGGGTGAAACCGCTTCTCTGAACTGTATTTCTCATGTTCTTCAGATCCAAGGAAATGGGTAATTCGAAATGATCAATCGGATCAACAGTTTCATCCATGATCGTGAAGCAGGCATGAAGCTCATAGAGCCAAGCCAGTGAAGATCTCGCGTATCTCTTTCGCAAATCAATCACACACACCCGAACGTTCAAAACGCGATTCCCAAGAAAAAGCCTCGATTACAACTCGGGTTAGGATGGGACCGAGGAAGCGAAACAATTTTCGGTTACAATGCGGTCGAACACCCCATCCCACGTTGCCGAGATTCCCTCCGATGCTTTACTCGCTGCTACTTCTGATCTTCTGCTTCTTTGGTGATTGGCCCCAGTTTCGAGGGCCTTCCTCCGACGCTATCGTCCGCATGGACAATGTTCCCGTCGAATGGTCTGATTCGACGAACATCGTATGGCGTGCCCCCATCGCGGGACTTGGTTGGTCTTCCCCCGTTGTCGTCGATGGTACGATCTATCTCACGTCAGCAGTTCCCAAAGGCTCCGGGCTTTCGCTCGTAGCCATGGCCCTCGATTCAAGAACGGGAAAGACGATTTGGCAGCGTGAGGTGCGCGCTGTCGATTCCGTTCCGTCTATTCATGCCAAGAACAGCCACGCCAGCCCAACCCCCATCGTTCGCGATGGCTCGGTCTTCGTCCATTTCGGTACGCTCGGTACCGCGCGTTTGTCTTGCAACGATGGCAAGATCCAGTGGCTTTGCACCGAACTGATCTATCCCCCGATGCACGGTTCAGGAGGCTCTCCCGTCTTGCATGAGGGACGACTGGCCATTGTTTGTGATGGCAGCAAGGATCCATTCGTTGTCGCGCTCGATGCCGATACGGGCAAGATTATTTGGAAGACCCTGCGCGCCGTCCCCGCCAGCATCAGTCACTCGTTCGTTACCCCAACGATCACTCGCGTCGATGGAAGAAATCTTGTTCTCGCTCCAGGTCCACAACATTTCGCAGCCTACGATCTGGCCGATGGGAGTGAAGTCTTCCGAGTCATGGCTCCCGGTTGGTCGGTGGTCCCCCAGCCGATCGTCTACGAAGATCTGGTGATCTACAACCATGACTACGACAACCCCGAACTGATGGCGGTTCGATTGGGTGGCAAGGGGGATGTGACCGGAACCCATGTCGTTTGGCGCCGCGAACGCTCCGCGCCGAGCACGCCCACACCCGTTCTCGTCGATGGCCTTCTGTACACGGTCTCCGACAAAGGGATCGCAACATGCCTCGATGCGAAAACGGGCGAGCAACAATGGATGGAACGAGTCGGGGGCAACTACTCCGCGTCGCCGGTATATGCCGATGGTCGGATACTGTTCCTTAGCGAAGACGGCGTTGCGACCTGGGTCAAAACCGGCAAGAAATACGACGTGGTTCGCGTCAACGAAGTCTCCGGTCGCACGTTCGCTACTCCCGCGTTTGACGGGACCGGCATGTA
>CAYXFO010000496.1:684-3249 GCA_964464255.1 uncultured Pirellula sp. | reverse complement strand
TATGCCTAGACCCCTGCGTTCCGAACTGTTCGATCCCAACGATGTCTGTATCGTCCACTGCATCCAACGCTGTGTCCGCCGTGCCTTCCTGGCTGGCCTCGACCCTGTCTCAGGGAAGAATTACGAGGCCCGCCGCGAATGGATCCGGGCACGCCTGGAATGCCTGGCCTCGGTCTTCGGGATCGATGTCCTGACCTATGCCATCCTCTCCAACCATATGCACGTCATCCTCCGCACCCGCCCCGATGTCGTGGCCCAATGGTCCGATGAAGAGGTCGCACGCAGGTGGCTGAGCATTTTCCCTGGCCAAAGAGTCGATGAGTTCCTCGGACAACCCACCCGAAGCAGTATCGATGCCTTGGTCCGTGACCAAGCCCGTCTCGCTGAAGTCCGAGTGCGATTGAGCAATCCCTCCTGGTTCATGCGCGCCCTAGCCGAACCCATCGCCCGATTGGCCAACCAAGAAGACGAGTGCACAGGCCGATTCTGGGAAGGGAGGTTCAAAGCCCAGGCTATCCGAGACGAGGCAGGCCTGTTGGCTTGCAGTATGTACGTGGACTTGAACCCGATTCGTGCTGCGATGGCGTTGACTCCCAAGGAATCGCTCCACACATCGGCATATGACCGGATCGCAGGTCTGGAAGGGGAGAAACTGAACTCTGCCGCCTCGGTTCCGTTAGTGATTGAGACCGAGGAGGCGGGTCGTATTCGGCGGACCTCGACACCGGACCAGTTGCGTGCTCGTCGCGCGGAATCGCGGCGTATGCGGCGAGGGAAAGCGATTCTGCGTGATGCGTGGTTATCGCCTTTGACGCTTGATGAACAGGGCAAACCAGGCCCGCAGAAGAGCGACACTGGGGTAAGGGCGAGCGATAAGGGGTTCCTGTCGATGTCGCTGAAGGATTACTTGGCGTTGTTGGTATGGACGGGTAGCAATCGTCCGAGTCTAGGCAAGCCGAAGGGGACACCGGAGGTGGAATCGATTCTGAAACGGTTAGGGATCGATGGATCGCTATGGATTGACTTGGTATGGAAGTTCAAGAAGTACTACCAGGGTGCGGCAGCGGGAACGCCTGACACGATGGCCCGTCACGCTGCAGAGCATCAGCATCGCTGGCGCCGTGGACAACGTGCAGTCCGGCACATCTTTGCGGGGACTCAGTGACCACAACCGATAGGCCTACTGCCTAAGCGAGAGCGAAAATTCAGTCTGATACGTCTCTTAGTGCGAGATCTATGTACGAGTCATATGGAACTTTTGGACAATCTCGCGCGAATGGCTCTGAATTCCGAGTGCCACATCGAGTTTTTGAGTCGTACTCACAAGCTCTCCCTGCGAAGAGCATCAGGGATTACTCGGATGTATAGGAGGTTTCCTATTGTTAAGTGGGCGATTCAATCGAAGAAATGTGAATTCAGCTAAAGATAGGTTGGTGGCACGCAAAAAGGTGTGGGAGTCGCTCTCAACCTTAGGATTTCAGAATGCCAATTCTGCGGGGAGATACTTGGCGATGAGATCTTCGTAGTACGGGCGGAGTTGTTTCCAATCCGGAGGCGTTGGGCTTTTTGAATACAGATCATAGGGGTTGAATTTGCGCACCCAGGGAAGCATGGCTCGATCGTGGTCATCGCATAACCAATCGTACTGTTCCTCGCGGTGCCAAGCGTAAAATGAATGATACCGAATCATGTACAGAGCAGGCTCGGGCAGGTATGCAGCCATCACATGATACAAGTACTCGTCGTGTCCCCATGACATCAAGATATTTCGAAGTCCACATCCAGGTTCGTAGATGCCGGGCTCGCTGCACAAGACTGGATCAAGTGTGTCTGGATTCGCCGAAAAAAATTCGCTGTATACAATTCGGTCGTTGAATCGGCAGCCGACAGGAAAGGTGTCTCCCACGACTGCCCACTGGGGTTGCCCCCACAGGCATAGTACTTTGCCCAGGTCATGCATGAGGCCTGTCAGCACGAACCAGTCTTCGTGACCATCGGCCCGAATCGCTTCGGCGCACTGGAGCAAGTGCTGCAGTTGGTCCAACTCGATGTCCGGGTCCGAGTCATCGACGAGTGTATTGAGAAAATCAAGCGCGTCGAAAGGGCTCATCTTCTGGCGGTTCAGTCCCAAAAACTCTGCCCTTCGAGCTCGTACAAACTCGAGGGTCTGATGCCGATGGTTCTCGCGATAGAATTCCCGAACGGTGTTTCGTCCCGGGTTGTCGTAATTGCGGTAATCGCTTTTCGCCTTCTGTCCTGGTTCAGGATAGACCTGTTTTTCAATGAAATCTTCAACTGCATCGATATCTTTCATGATTCATTACTCTGCAATTTTAGGCCGAAAGGCATTGATTACCAGTGTCATCACCACGGTAGACATGGTTCCGATAGGCGCGTACCACGGCCATGCAACGACCGGCTTGTTGATCGCGCTGGGGATGTAAGCAGCCATCACAACGCAGAAACCGAATAGCATTCCCAGCAGTGCGGCCGAAGAGGAAATCGGCTGTTTCAAAATTCCCATCAAGAACAATCCGAGGACCATCCCGGTGGTCAGTCCCGCAA
>CAYXFO010000496.1:0-674 GCA_964464255.1 uncultured Pirellula sp. | reverse complement strand
AAACCTGATCGATTACGCTGCGAGGGCTGTCGATCTGCCAGGCACAAAGGGCAACCGCGATTTGTGCGATACCAAAAACCATCGTTAGCATTCTCGATGCCTTCAGATATTGAGTTTCGCTTTTGGCTGGTCGCATGGGTTTATAGAAGTCTGCAACCGCAGCACTCGCGCTCGAATTGAGCGAACTCGACAGCGTCGACATGGCCGCGGCTAGTACCGAAGCAATCACCAACCCCACCAAACCCACAGGGAGTTTCTCCACGATGAATCTTCCAAATACCTGATCGTTGCGAATACCTTCCGGCAGTTGCCACGCACCCGATTGCGATAAAAGATACAAACCGACGCCGATTGAAAGGAAGAGCAGGAATTGCGAAAACACGACCAATCCACTAACTACTAAGGCCGCGCGAGCATGGCTGAGGTTTCGAGCGCACAGATAACGCTGCACCATGATCTGATCCGCGCCGTGACTTGCCATACTGAAAAACGCGCCACCGATTACGCCGGTCCAAAGCGTATAGGTTTTCGATGGATCGGTAGAGAGATCGATCAGCGTAAACTTGCCCGCAGCATCGCCTGCTCGAAGAAAGCCGCTCCATCCTTCAGGGATGTAGCTCACCAAAAGGCCGCCCGCGATGAGGGCACCCAGAGTATAGATCAGGAACTGCACG
>CAYXFO010000495.1:0-3250 GCA_964464255.1 uncultured Pirellula sp. | reverse complement strand
AACCGGGAGCTATCCGGAGTTAGGACTTCATCGATCAAGATCAACCGCCCCTCGAACCATCCCCACTCCAGTTTTGTATCGGCGATCACAATACCTCGAGGTCGGGTGATCTCATTGCCACGCTCGTAAATCGCGATCGATCGCTCCAAGAGTTCCATCGCGACATCGGTTCCCAACGCCGACTGCATCATCTCGAATGAGACATTCTCATCGTGCCCCGTTTCCGCTTTGGTGGCTGGGGTAAAAATCGGATGCTCCAGTCGATCGCACTGATGCAAACCCGATGGCAGAGGAATCCCACAAACTGCCCCAGTCTTTTGATAGTCTCGCCAGCCGCTCCCCTCGAGATAACCTCGGATGACACATTCGAAAGGAACGACTTGGGCTTTGCGTGCAATGACTGAACGCCCTTGCAGTTCTCCCGCAGGATCCAACGCGGCAATCGATGGAGGTAGAGCATCGTCGAGAATATGATGCTCAACTCCGAGTGTGCGAAACCAGAACAAGCTGAGTTGGTTAAGGATCCGCCCCTTATCGGGGATGCCGTTGGGCATGACCCAATCGAAGGCGCTGATCCGGTCCGTGCTGACGATCAGCAGTCGATCTCCGAGATCATAGACATCGCGAACCTTCCCTTGCCTTTTTGGGAAGGGAAGATTGGTTTGAAGCAAGGCGTTCGCCATCAGCGAACCTCTTCTGCGGTCATCTTGTAGATGGCGTAATGTCCGCCGTCCGGATATTGAAACGATTCCGAATCGATTTCGATTTTCCCTTTGACGCTGACGACCCGCGTGGAAAACGTCGCGGTTTTGCCAGGTGCCATTTCAATGATGACGCAATCATACAGGGCCGCACCCGGGCCAAAACAGCATTCTTGATTGTCTCTCACAAGGACGAATTGCTTGATCCCGCTCTGCTGGAAGACCGAGGTCGGCAGAATGAAGCCACGGAGTTTGACAACCTTCTTGTCCAACTCCTTAATGTCCGGAGTGATCATCTCGTTTTCAAACTTACCACCCTTTTCGATGTTGAATTTCAGATCGTCGAACGTGATCTCTCCCCGCTTGCGAGCGGCCTCGCGGGCTTTTCGTTCTTCGGCAAGCTGTCGCTCGCTCTTGGGTGGATCGGCCGGTTTGGCCTGGTCCACAGACTTAGTCCGCGCGTCCTTTTTGGTCGCAGTATCCTCTTCAGGCGGTTGAACAGTCGCAGCGAGCGTGCTGGACCAAGATCCTGCTGTCGACATTGCCAGAGTCGACATTGCCAGAGTCGACAATGCACAAACGAGTGACAGCGTCCGAAGCATCGAGGACCGAACTTTGCAGGACCGAGGGGTAAACGACATGAAATTCGAAAAACTCTGGGGAAAGAAAACATGCGAAGCTCGTCCACGCCGCCACATTCCATCAGTGACGTATTCTATCGTCAATCCGAGGGTTCGTCACGGCACCCGTGCTTTGGAACCCTTGTCCGAGTTCACGTTCGAGTGGGATAGACGGTCGAATTGCGGCTATAATGCGTAGCGATGGTTCGATTTCTTCCACCGCACTATTCTACTCAAGAGGCCCGCATGCACGTTGTCCTGCCTCGATACTCTCCACGGTCCCTTCCAAGGCTGCTGAGCATGATGGCAATCCTTGCGTTGGGTAATGCACTGTGCCAGGCAGTTCAGGACAGTCCCTCCACGGCAACCATTGCGTGGTCGGTTCGTGTTCCCGATGGAACGCCAACCGATACCGAACTGTTTATTGCTGGGAATGCATCGCCGCTGGGCCCATGGCAACCCAACGTATTTCGCATGAAAAGAACGGATTCGGGTCGATACACGGCACAACTCAAACTGCCGGTCGGAACCGAGTTGGAATACAAGTTCACACGGGGAAGCTGGTCGGGTGTTGAGAAGTCGTCCGATGGCTCGGAAATCCCCAATCGTCGTTTGCGCATCGAAAAAGACGCGGTGGTCGATATCCAGATCGCCGCTTGGGCCAAGCCATCCGCTCCTCGAGTGAATACAGGGACCGGCGATCTGCGATGGATGAATTTTAAAAGCAAAGTGCTCGGCGGAGAGAGACGGGTAACGGTCTGGCTACCACCGCAGTATCGAGATTCTGATGCATTGCGATTTCCTGTGGCCTACTTTCTCGATGGCCAAAATGTTTTTGATTCCGCACGTGCTGCGTACGGTATGGAGTGGCGAGCGGATGAAGCCGCAGCCGAACTCGCGGATTCGTTCAACGCGCTGATCGTGGTAGCCATCGATAACTCGCCGGAACGGATGGATGAGTACACGCCCGTTCCGCACTCGATGAACGATCGACTCGTAGGGGGAAAGGCAGATGACTACCTGCGATTCCTTTGCGAGGAATTGAAACCGTGGATCGACAGCGAGTTTCCGACGCGAACCGAGCCGGAGCACACCACGATAGTCGGATCTTCTCTCGGAGGATTGTTCGTGCTGCATGCCTTGACCACCCGCTCGGATATCTTCGGTAATGGAATCGCGATGTCACCATCGCTTTTTTGGGGCGAGGCTGCTGCAGTCACCCGCGCGAAATCCTGGTCGCCACCTGCAGAGGTATCAGCGCCGCTTCGATTGTGGCTCGATATGGGAACACGCGAAGGGAAGTCGGACGGCGGCAGGAAGCAATTACTCGACAGTGCCAAGGAACTGGAGACGATTCTGCGCACGCGCGGCGGAGAATCCTTGCAGGTTCACCTCCTCATTGCGGAAGATGCTCAACATAACGAAGATGCTTGGTCAAAACGACTACCAGATGCCCTACGGTTCGCCTCGTTTGGAGAATTGGATTGAACGTGAGACAAATTCGCAAATCAGCTGCTTGCTTAGTTCTTGTAGGCCTAGGTTTAGTCGTACCGAAAAGCACTAGCCCCAACGCATGCGCTCAGGACTCGATTTCCGTCGGTCGTTTTCCTGCGTTATCGCTCGAGGAAGCCAAGCAGTCGATCGAAACATTGCCAGGTTATGCGATCGAACTGGTCGCCAGCGAACCTCAGATCTCAAGCCCCGTCGCGATCGAATTCGACGCGGCTGGCGATCTCTGGGTCGTCGAAATGCTCGACTACAGCGAGCAAGAACATGAAGCTCTTGGTCGCGTATCCAGGCTTCGCGATCGCGATCGCGACGGAGTGATGGATGAAAGCGAAGTGATCCTGAAGGACCTGTCATGGCCGACCGCAATCACCTGCATCGGGGACCGCGCGTGGGTTGCTGCTCCGCCGCAGATCTTGCAGG
>CAYXFO010000494.1:0-3254 GCA_964464255.1 uncultured Pirellula sp. | reverse complement strand
GTGGCGGACCGGGGCATCGATGCCGAGCGAGATCGTATCGGTGAACGCGAGTTCGACTTGGCTCGCCTTTCGGGTGGGACCCAAGACTCGCACGTTGGGGAGCATGCGTCGACGCGGGCCGACGATCATGACCGTTTCCGCAGCCGCATAGAAACCGTCTTGGTAAAGGTCTTTCTCAGGGGTCAGTTTCTTGCCCGGGCCGAAGAGCTTTTCGACATGCTCGTCGGTCAAGTGAACGTGGCGGGCAGAGATGCTGACCACGAGTTTAGGTACATACAATGAACCTGATTCCTGAGCCGCACCGCCAAGGGCTTTGGCGATCGCAGCGCGGACCATGGCTTCAATGTGTTGGGGATCGATATGAGTTGTCGCAGAGCTCATGATGCTTGACGTTCTTGGGGGTTAGGTTCACTGGCAAGAATGAGTTGGGTATTGGATTGTTTCGCGTGGTCGCGCCACGACTCACCGAGCGCGTCATCGACGACGAGGGTGGCCACGTCGGACCACTCGCACATGCGAGCCAGGCTCGATCGACCGAATTTGGTACTGTCGGCCACGATGATCGTGCGATCGGCGGCTCGCATCATGCAGCGCTCGGTTTCCACCAGCAGCATGTTGCTGTTAAAGAAACCTTTCGTGTTCACTCCGGCAACGCTGAGAAATGCTTTTTGAACATTGATCGCTTCGAGCATCTGATCGGTGAACGGACCGTGGGTAACCCCGGTCCGATGATGGATCGCTCCGCCGAGCAGAACGAGATCGACCGCATCCTGAGTCGAGAAGAGGTTCGCGACGGGGAGCGAGTTGGTAACGATTTGCAGTGGGCGGCCGACGAGTTGGCGAGCCAGTTCGTAGGTGGTGCTACCGCCATCGAGCAGCAGCGTGTCGTGGTCTTCCACGAGGGCTGCGGCGGCGAGGGCAATGAGTCGTTTCTTTTCCCAGGTCTCATCGTCGTCAGCGCGTTGGCTTTGGAATTGCCGCACGGTCGAGCTGGGTCCGGTAAAGAAGACGCCGCCGTGGGTCCGCTTGGCTTCGCCGGCTTCCTCGAGCGATTCCAGATCGCGACGGATGGTCGATTCGCTGACATCCATCGCAGCTCGCAGGTCCGGAACGGAAACGAAGCCATACTGGCGAATCAGATCGCGCAGCTTGGCCCGCCGGGCCATCGAACCTTGGAGAGGATTGGAAGGAATCATTCTTAACGTGACGGGTTTCCGTCACATAGGATCGTTTGTGACCAAAAAAAGACCGTTTCAGCCACTAATTATGGCTGGACAGTGTCTATTTACGAAAGAACATCCCACATTTTTGATACTTTTCAATCAGATTGACATCAAAATTTGCCCGTTTTGCCTATTTTCCGTTTTTGGGTAGGGAAATCGGGTGTGTGGGTAGCAGGGAGGGTGGTGAAAGGTGGCGGATGGGTGGCACGTCCCTGACGTCTTCGAAGGGCGTGGTGCGGGGGACAATTTCTCTTCGAACACTAACCGAGACCTCTCCCCTGACACGATCATCGATGCCCAGGTTTGGACTCGATGATGCGAAGCCAACCCTGAGCGTTGATTGCTCCATGAGTGGGGAATAACGCAGAGGATCGAGTGAAGTGGGGAGCGTTGTAAACTACTCAGTATTGCTTGGGATCTTTGACTCCCGTTTGGCTAAGTTGGCTTCTAATTCCGCTGTCGCTTCTTCTGGCGAGAGCTCTACGATTTGCCCCTCACGCCAGATGACGATTTCGGTCCCCGATTGGCGAGCTCGCTCGATGACTTTTCGGCAGGCTGCCTCGAATGCCAAATTTGCCTTGGCGATCCATGAGTCTGGAGCATTGCTTCTAATCATTCGATGAGTCCTTACGATGCAGTTGAATACGTTCCCAGCTGTTGTAGTCTAAAACCAGTTCGTTTTCACCGTCAATCTCAGCGATTGGAATTGGCGGGAAAGAAGCGCCGTCAAAAACACAGGTTGTGTTGACAATCGGAATGTACAGATCTAAGAGATTAGCCAAACCGCGAGCATATCTTCGACGTACAACAGTTTCGGGAATATTGTGACCACCTTCGCGCACGCGTTTGGCAACTCTCTGGATTGCCAACTCCGGATTAGGAAGCCAGATAAAGTAAAGTATCACTCGATATCCCAAGCGACGCCACTGGATGACTGAACCGTGGTAGCTCCTCGCAGCCAAGGTGGTTTCAAAAGAAAAGGTCGATCGAGTGGAAACCAACTCGTCGATTCGCTTCAGCAGAAGTTCCGACGCTCGAATGGCTTGCGACTCTGGAGCGAATGGAGACAAGCCAGCAGCGATTAAATCGGCATTTAGAAACTCACGGCACTTGGCGAACGGTTGCAAAAACGTATTTGCAAAGGTTGTTTTGCCAGCGCCGTTGGGCCCTGCAAGGATATAGATTGTAGGTTGCAGAGGTTCGTCCATGAGCTAGCTCGGCGCGATATTTGGAAAAGGGCTTTTCTCAGGTAAATCAACATTATAGCACGGCTGGTGGTTTTTAAGGTTGACTTGAATCATTCCCACCAACAAAGCTCATAATCGTAACGCTTACAACATATCCGGGCTGATGTGCGGTCTCTGTCGGTGAGAAACTTGGATAGCTCAGCCACCTATTCAGTTCGCGTCCTGCGGATTTTCGGAAGCATCCCGACGACGCCATCAAGAATGCAATAGTTCACGATAAACAACCACACCAAATTTGGTTCACGAGCACATGCCACTATTTTCTTGCGTCATGGACGCAATTGTCAGGCAGACAAGTGAGCTTCACAACCATGGACGGTTACCTGTTGACCATGCTCGAGCAGATTGCACGTTGCGAGGTCGCCAAGCGGCCAGGCCGCTTGGAACCTCGCGTCTTATTACGAAGACGTCCTGAATACAAACCGATGATGAAACTTCGAAACCAACTTCGTCGTGAATTACGCAAGCGTTGCACCTGAAATCACTTACGACTCGACAATGCCATTCACTCCTGACACCTTTGTTTTTCCCCTCTCTAAGACTGTCCACAAAGACTAAAAATCGCTTTTTCTGTTTCCGTCGTCGTCGTAGCGCATGTATGCAAAGTAACAAAAGATAAAGAGCAATTGGAAAATCATCACTAAAAAAAGCGCGTGATAAAAGATTGCCAATCCAAAAACGATAACGAGAAAGGCGATCCAATGCCACCGAGTATCTCGCCAAAGGCCTGTCAGTTGATTCATTTGTTGATTACCTCTTCAACGGCTGCTGATTCACATAGTTC
>CAYXFO010000493.1:0-3256 GCA_964464255.1 uncultured Pirellula sp. | reverse complement strand
CTTTTATATCACCGTGGATAAAAACATAGTCAGGATCATCATGTAAGCTTTCAAGATTGGCAAGATTACCAGTATATGTAAGCATATCAAGATTGATGATGCGAACTGATTTTTTTGCTCGCTGGGACAGGACAAAATTTGAACCAATGAATCCTTGCGTCGCGTTCGAAGAGTTTTTGCGAAAAGCCCTTTCCGGCTTTCGAGGAGCTTTTGTTTTGCGATGTGGGCCCCTTCTAGTGGACGCAACTCGTCGTCCGTTTGCCGGATAAATCGTTTTCTTCGGCTAATCAAATTCTCCTCTCGTTCCTATTCCGGCTCAGCCAACATATTTACACGAACTAGCCATCATTTTTCTGCTCGATCGCTTGGCCATTCTCATAGATCGCAAGCAACTGATATGGATTGCTCAAGTCCTCATTGCTGAAGACGATGACGTGAGGGAGCCGCACAATAGCTCGCTGTAAATTTGCAAGAGTTCGTTCGAATCGCGAGCTAAGCTTGTCGTCTGGAACATCGTGTCCGCCTTGGCAAACCCGCATGGCGACCCTTCTGCTCGACTCGTCAGCGCTTTCGATGCGGATGAAGATGAGAACGACGGTGTATCCGAGTGCAGCGTAGGAAGCAAGCTGTTCTACTTTCTCGCCGACAGGATCGGATAGCACCGTTTCAAAGATGAAGCTCTCTCGCTGGTTTACCAGTTCCCTACGGACCGACGTAGCCAATTCAGCTGCCTCATAGGGCAACAAACCTAAAGAAGCGGACAATTCATCGGCGTTGATAAACCGCAAGCCTGCATCGGCCAGGTGACTTTCATAGAAAGTTGACTTGCCAGCACCATTCGAGCCGGCCAATGCTACGATGATCGGTCGCTTATCAAGAAAGCTAAATGGCAGGCTCAACGTGGGACCTTGACCGCAATAAATTCACGCCCAACAAAACGACCTATCGTTTCGCTGCCATTTGCTTCAATGCGGCACATCAGTTCCGGGTGGCCAGCGACAGGCTTGAAATGCGGATAGGGGCGTTTTTTCAAAACGGCCTCAAGACGTTTTCGGCCCTTGGCCGTCTCCACCTCCGCTAGCAGCTCCGATAACGGCCTCTCTCCTCCAGCCATCTGAAGCGATAACGCGCGATCGCCGCGAAGCAAAGGCTCGATCGATTTTCCAAGCCCGGCCCAGAATTCAATTTGACCAGCGATACTCCGCTGCGAGAATGGCACAACTGCTCGAGCATCGTCGACAAGCTCATCCGATAGTTTTACAGGCTGCCCCATGGAATTGACCCTCCAGCGTAATGGTAGCATTTTGCTACCCAAAAGTCCAGTTGGCGATGGTTGATTAAACGCTAATTTCTGCCCTAGGAGACGCAGAGTCGAAGCAAAGCCCCAAACAGATGGGCTCTAGGGATCGAGCCTGCTCTTTTCTCCGCGACTTTGCGTCTCTGCGAGAGCTTTGGCTGCTATGGCTGTTGCTCGTCGGCTGACGTTGCACAACGGACTAGAAGTCCATTGTGCGAATGGCATGCACGCACGCTCCGCCGTCCGCCGATTCGTTAGCGTTCGGGGGTCAAGCGTGTGATACAATGCATGGCCTAGTCCTTCACTAGTCCTTCACTTTACTCGACTCAACATGGAAGGCTCTTTGCCATGCGCAGCCTAGGTCGGTGCCTTGTTGCTAGCACGTTATGGCTTGTGAGTTCGGTTCCCTTGCTGGCTCAAATCGTCGGCGACTCTCATGAGACGATTCTTGATCTTCCGCGTTTAACGAAATCCCCGACCTTTTCGCCGGCTGTCGACATTCCATCCGAAGGCGTCAACGCCATCTTCTATGAGGGAATCCCTTATCGCGGAAATCCCACCAAGGTCTTTGCGTACTACGGACTCCCCAGTTGCGAATCACAATCGCAACGCGCCGAGAAGGTTCCAGGAGTCGTTTTGATCCACGGAGGTGGCGGCACTGCGTTCGCAAATTGGGTCAAATTATGGAACAGTCGCGGCTACGCAGCCATCGCCATGGATGTCTGCGGTTGTGTACCAGTGGGTACCTACGGCAACTGGCAGAGGCACCCTGACGGTGGACCACCAGGGTGGGATGCGAGTTTCACGCAAATCGATGAACCGGTCGAAGACCAATGGCAAACCCACGCGGTGTCCGCAGTGCTGCTGGCCCATTCCCTGTTGCGATCGATGCCAGAGGTCGACTCCGATCGCATCGGAGTGACAGGGATATCTTGGGGAGGTTATTTGACTTGCATTGTCGCTGGTGTTGATGATCGATTTCAGTGCGCTGTTCCCGTCTATGGATGCGGCTACCTAGGTGACAACTCGGTCTGGTTACCAACCCTGGAATCGATCGGGAAGGAGCGAGCGGAGAAGTGGCTGAATCGTTGGGATCCATCGGTTTACCTTCCCGAGACGATGACCCCGATGCTGTGGGTGAACGGCACCAATGATTTCGCGTACCCGATGGATTCCTGGCAACGATCTGCGAGGCTCCACCAGCCCTCGACGCTCAGTTTAAGAATCCGGATGCCGCATGGACATGGAGCGGCCGGCGAAAACCCTGAGGAGATTCATGTCTTTATGAATTCGATCCTAAAGGGTGGTGCCCCTTTCCCGTCATTCGAAGAAATCCATCTCGATGGTCCCAACGCATCAGCACGTTATCGAACGAAAGTAGGAATCAAAAAGGCCGAGCTTTGCTACACGAGGGATCTTGGAAAATGGCAGGACCGCAATTGGGAAGCGATCCCTGCCAAAATCGAAAACGACTGCATATCTGCTGAAATCCCCGTCGATGCCAAAGTCTGGTACTTCAATCTCTTCGATGAACGAGATTGCGTCGTAAGTACTGAATACCTAGAGCGGGCTACAGCCGTTGCTCGATAAAGCGAATGCGTGCCATGTACGCATCGTTTCGCCATCGAACAGGAGTCCTTCGGCTTTTCAGTCCGTAGAGCGCTTCTGGATGGGCCGGATTCCTTGTGATTTGCAGGGACGTTTCCACCCTGTTTACGCTCGGCACCGACAGACCCATAATTCGTTGGCATGGAGCAACACGGTTTCCGCGTTCCGTTTGGAGGCAAAGCCGAGCACAAATCGTGAGCAAAGCTTTCCTCAGAAAACCAAGCTCAGGAACTTGGCCAGGGCAACAACTGATATAATGCGACCGCGCTGAGAATAGGCAGGCTACCCACAAAGTACTAAATAGCTCCACACCGAGTCAGGTGCGCTCGGGAGAACTGATGTTCCAATGAA
>CAYXFO010000492.1:0-3260 GCA_964464255.1 uncultured Pirellula sp. | reverse complement strand
CGGATCCTTCGCAGGCCACGCCATCGCGCAAGGCGAAGCTCCGCCCGCCGGGAGACTTGGTCCGACTCGAGGATCGACTTTACTACGTCTTGCAGCCTCCCTTAGAAACCATTGTGCAAAACGCGCAGTTGACGTTTCCTCATCAGCCGTTCCATTATCAGATGGACGGCATCGCCTTCTTGTTTCCGCGCCGCGCCGCTGTGTTGGCCGATGAAATGGGTTTGGGGAAAACGATGCAGGCCATCACCGCGATTCGCATGTTGCTGCTCGCAGGCGAAATGAGCAGCATTCTGCTGATTTGTCCCAAGCCGTTGGTGTCCAACTGGGTGAATGAGTTTCGCATGTGGGCCCCCGAGATACCTTTAGCGGTCATCGAAGGGGATTCCAACAAACGCGCATGGGTTTGGTCTAACCCGCAAGCTCCCGTCAAAATCGCCAACTACGAAGTCATCGTGCGGGATTGGGCGGTCATCGATCAAGCATCTCTGCATTTCGACTTGGTGGTCCTCGACGAGGCGCAGCGCATCAAGAATCGTCAAAGCACCACCAGCGAAGTCGTCCGTTCGATCCGTAGGAATCGCTCATGGGCATTGACCGGTACGCCGATCGAAAACTCGATCGAGGATCTGGTCAGCATCTTTGAATTTTTAGCACCGGGACGACTGCGAGACGATATGCATCTTCGGTCGTTGGGCCAAGCGACCCGCGACTACATCCTGCGACGCACCAAGGATCAAGTCCTCAACGACATGCCACCCAAACTCTTTCGCAATGCGGAACTGGATTTGACTCCGGAGCAGCGAGCCAGCTATCGAACGGCTGAGGAAGAGGGCATTGTTCATCTGTCGGACTTGGCGGAATCGATCACGGTGCAGCATGTGTTTGAACTGGTGCTCAGGCTCAAGCAAATCTGCAATTTTGATCCTGCGACCGGCGCCAGCAGCAAACTCGAGCGGCTCGAGGCCGACATGGAAGAGATCGCTGCCAGTGGCCAGAAAGCGATCGTATTCAGCCAATGGGTTGAGACCCTTGAGACACTCGCTGAGCATCTGAAGCGGTTCCGTCCTGCGCAGTACCACGGCCGCATACCATCGAATCGACGCGATGCAGTTTTAGCGCAATTCCGAAGCGATCCCAAGAGCAGCGTGATCTTGATGAGTTACGGGGCCGGGGCCGTGGGGCTCAATCTGCAATTTTGCCATTACGTATTCTTGTTCGACCGCTGGTGGAATCCTGCTGTAGAGGACCAGGCAATCAATCGCGCCCATCGACTCGGGGTCAAGCAACCGGTCACCGTAACTCGCATGATGGCGGTCGAAACGATCGAGCAGCGGATCGATGAAGTCCTTTCGCAGAAGCGGGAGTTGCTTCAAACGCTGTTCGCGGAAACGGGAACTCCCGGAAATCTGGGTTTGAGTCGCCAGGAGATCTTTGGCCTATTCGGATTGTCGACTCCCCGCAACACGCGCAGCGCAGCATGAGGAAGGGGCGAGGCTCAATGCCTCATGACTGAGCCGATCATCACGAAATCGATCACCTCTGACAGGGGCGTGGACCGAGTTGTTCCGCTTCTTCGAAGATCTCAATGGGAACGATGTTTGGGTATCGCCGATGCAGTTTTGCCAATCGCGCTTGATCGAGGGGGTTGGCATCGATTTGGCGGATGCAGATGCGAGCGATTTGCTTGGGGTGTTTCGCGGCGAGCTTGGCGTACATTTCAGGATCTTTCTCTCCGCTGTCTCCGATCAACACGAATTGCCGCTGTGGCAAGCGTTTGACAATGCCGCGGATGACCCCAGCTTTACTCTTGCGCCGAATAATGCTCCATCGTTTGAAGAGCTCATCGCGCAAACGGAACCATTTCAGGTGCATGCTTCCTGCAGGAAATCCCTCGACGTGCAGAAATTCGTGGAGTGCGTCGAAGATTTGCCATGGGCTGCTGCTGACGTAGTGGAACATTGCCCCGCTCTGGGACCAATCCCGATAGACCTTCGACATGCCATGGATGCTCTCAAAGGGTTCGGAGAACGTGCGTTGTAGCATGCGCTTTCGATTGCACACTTCGGTCCGCTTGATCGTATCGTCGATATCGCTGATGACGCTGATCCCTCGGTCTTGGGCGAGGTAGACGGAACTGGTGGCTGCGATGGGGCCTTCGCCGCAGTGAACCAGCAACTCAGGCAAGGATTCGCTTGCCGATGGTGGGCCGTAGCTTCGATAGTTCTGCAGAATGCGTCGCGGGATATCAAGCTTGCAGGAAAACAGACCGCTCGATTTAGATTTGCGTGGCAAGACATGCAGTTGATCTGCGACTGTCACATGCAGACGCGTCCGCGATACCGGCGCGACGAGAAAACCTTGAAGACGCTCCTTGAAGAGAGAACCGCGGGCGACTTCGTCCTCCAGGTCCAAAGCTCGGATGAATCCGCGGAGCATCAACCGCTTTGCCAGCGAGAGGGGAACCTGCTTGCACACCCGTCCCTGAATCATGAGTCGCCATGCCGAACCGCTGTAGATGGGGTAGGCAAACGTTGGGAAAAGTTGAACGGCGACGTCGCCGGAGTCTCGATCCTCGATGTTTGGACTCATGCGAATCCTGGGCTGTAAGGGTGAACGAGACAAGTCCTGCACAAACTCACTCCTCTCACGCGGATTTTTGCGACCCAAGTTCTACGAGTGACTGAGACTGGACCGATCGATAAATGGCCTCGATCGCGATCAGATCTTTAAGCCCTTCCTCCCCCGAGACTCGCGATGGCCGATTGTCTTGAATGCACTTGGCAAACTGATCCATCTCGGTCGCGAATGGATCTTGCTGCGGCAAGTCCGTAGAACCCTGCGAGGAGTCCAAACGATTGTCGTTGTAGCTGTAGGCCGGGTCCATTCCGAACCAACCGCTGTCCGCGAAGGCTCGGAAGCGATTCAGGCCATTGAAGTTGTAGCTTGTGCTGCAGTATGCGAGGACGCCTGACGGAAACCGCATGGCCCATGTCAGGGACTCGTCCACCTCAGAAAATTTCCGGGCATCGGTTTTGGTTTCCTGCGCGACGATCGACAACGGCTCCTCGCCGGTAAGGTACCGGCACGCTTGCAAGGCATAAATACCGACATCCATCAATGCACCTCCACCTGCCAATGACTTTTTGAGACGCCATTGGTTTGAGTCTCCGATTTTGAAGCCGAAACCAGCCTCGATCATTTTGATCGCACCCATCGATTTCTCTCGAGCGAGCTCCATGCAACGCATGTGTCGGGGTTCG
>CAYXFO010000491.1:2179-3266 GCA_964464255.1 uncultured Pirellula sp. | reverse complement strand
TTTCCACGTGCTTTCGGCCAAGAACGGGCAGGAAGCAGTCGAGCAGTTGCAGCAGAGTCGCGACCTGAAATTCCCGCCAGGCTATGAGGGTGTGGGCAATTACCTGCTCGGCATGGCGCTCTATGACCTGTTTCGATGGGAACAAGCGGCAGAACCATTATCGATTGCATTTGATCGATGGCCTAAAGGGCGAAGCGATGCAGTGGAACGACTGATCGATATCGAACTGTACGGCGAACAAAAAGATACGGCTGCGGCCTTGAACCGTTTAGAGCGGTGGGCAGCCCTCTCAGCTTTGACACCGACGGATATCGATCGCATTGCTGCAAAGCGAATGGAGATCTATGGCGAGCAAAAAAAATACGATCAGCTGGAGCCATTGTGGGCCACGCTGTTGCCGGAATCTCCGATGCGCAGTCATGCAGCTCTGACATTAGCGCGGTGCTTGAGGCAACAAGCGTTGGCAAACGACTCCGAGCCGGAGTCGTCCGACAAGCGAAAACAAGCCTTGGCACACCTCAAGGAGGTCGAGTCCCTGCGGAATGTTCCAAGCGAAATACGGCGGCGAGCGATGCTCGAGCAGGGGCTCTTGTATCGGGATTCGGGCGCTTTGCAACAGGCGGTCAGCTCGCTGAGCAGTTTGCGTCTCTCGTCCCCCTTCGAGCCTGAGTTCATGATCGCAGGGATCGAAGAGATCGATGCTCTGATCGATTTGGGATTGCACTCGGAGACGATCGCAACGCTCGAGCAGTTGAAGAAGAGTTTTTCGGAACCGAAGTGGTTTGAAAACTGTTGGATGCCATTGGACAGAATGCGCATACGGTTGCTTGCATCCGCCAATCGCCTGTTGGACAAAGAGGTCTACTCGGAATCGGCTCGCTTCGTAACGAATTTGCCTAGCGTTTGCTCTGAAGTAGACCGCCTACGACTCGATGCAACGGTCAACGATCGCTGGGCTCGGAAGCTACAAGAAGAGCGCGGCGATGCGGGAACGGATACGGAACGTATGGAAAAGATCTTCCGACATGCCGCGCAATCGATTGAAAGGCTCAGTCAAATCGATATGCGAACTCCAAACTATATGCAG
>CAYXFO010000491.1:0-2169 GCA_964464255.1 uncultured Pirellula sp. | reverse complement strand
TCTGTGGACAGGTATCGAGGATTATCATCACTCGAATCATTTCGCCGACAGCAATCGACTGATCGAGCGATATCTCGATCTCGCTCCACGATCGGATTGGTCGCGCCCGCTTTTGATGCAGGCCAAAAATCATGCGGCTTCAGGCGATGTCAAGGCGGCCCTCGGGACCATCGATCGAATGCTGTTAACCAATCCGGACAGTCCGCTGTTGCCTGATGCCAAGCTGACTGCGGCCAAGCTCCACTGGAACCAGGGGGATTTCGACCAAGCCGAGTCCTTGATCTTGGACAATCTCTACTCCGGGAGTCTTCGGCCCGATAGCCCGATTTGGAAAGAGTCCTTGATCGAACTGGGGACGCTCATGTTTCGGCAGGGTGAGCAGATGCAAGTTCGCATCCTAGGCTTGGCAGTGGACGACAGTCCGCAAGCCCAGGCCATGCGAGCAGACTTGGAAAAAAGTTATCAGCAATTGCTTCGCAGTATCGCCAGCATGGAGGAAGGGCTCCGCCGTTTTCAAGGAGACGAGAGGCGCTATCAATTGCTTTATATGACCGCCAAAGCCTACCGCATGGCATCCTACTGGCCCGAGACCCTGCTCCAGGGGAATCGACTGGTCAGTGAGGAATCGATCTCGCAGTGGAAGACGAAACGAAAGGAACTGCTCGTCCATTCGCGGGATACATTTGCTTCGCTACGCAGAGAACTGACCAATTCCGACGAAAAGACTCAGGTTCAAAACTCCGAGATCCTACTTTGCAATAGTTACTTTGGCGAAGCGGACTTACTGTTCCAAGAGGGAAACTTCAAAGGGGCGTTGGAAGCGTATCGCGCTGCAGCCAATCAATTCATCAACGAGCCTGAATCGCTGGAAGCTTTCGTGCAGATGGCTCGTTGCCATCAGGAGCTTGGCCAAATGCCCGATATGCGGCGGACCCTCGAGATGGCGATCGACATTTTGAACCGTATCCCTGAGGATCGTGACAACCGCTTCATCAAGAACACGCGGCAGAGCAGGCAGAGCTGGGAAACCCAAATCCGCTGGATGATCCAAGAGATCGATCAGGGAACCATTCGTTAGCAGCAAGGGTTCATTTCAAATGAAAAAGCACTGCTGTGCACAGCAGTGCTTTTCGACGTTCTTCTGGTGCGAACGAGTATCCCCGCCAGACTATTTGTCCGCCAGGGCCTTCTCGATTGCCGAGGTCATCTCAGCCGACTCAGGGGTCGCTGCAGATCCGAAGCGAGCTACGACATTCCCCTTGCGATCGACGAGGAACTTTTCGAAGTTCCATTTCACAGGACCTTTCCCTGCAGGCTTGGTGTCTACCGAGGTGAGGTACTTGTATAGATCGCATGCCTTTCCACTCTTGCCGCTGTCGTCGTTGACGTTGACTTTTTCCAGCAAGTCGAAAGTGACGTTGTATTTGCTGGAGCAGAAACTTTTGATCTCTTCGCTGGATCCAGGCTCTTGCCCACCGAACTGGTTGCACGGAACACCGACAACTACGAGCCCCTTCTCTCCGTAGGTTTCGTGCAATTTTTGGAGACCGGTGTATTGCTTGGTGTAACCGCATTTGCTGGCTACGTTGACGAACAAGACAACTTTCCCTTCGTACTTGCTCAGGTCGACGCTCTCTCCTCCGAGCGACTTCATAGTGAACGCGAGGGCTGGCGGCTTAGCCATCGCCGAATCATCCAAACTACCTGCACCGATGAGAGCCATAGCGACGATACCTGCGAGTAAACGGTTTTTCATGGGATCATTCCTCCAAATGGGATACAAACTCAACACAGTGGTTTCATGAATTATCCATAACGGTCAAGTAGCGACCGGCGGGATAGTCTCTCCGGAAATCAAGTCTTCAAAGGTTTCGCGGCGGCGAATGCAGTGTACGGTCCCGTCTTCGATCAACAATTCTGGTGGCCGGTAGCGACCGTTGTAATTGCTCGCCATCACGAATCCGTAGGCGCCCGCGACTTCTAGGACGAGAAAGTCTCCGACTCGGGCTGGGGGGAGCGATCGCTTGGCGACGAATCCACCCTCTTCTTGCGTGAAGATATCGCCGCTTTCGCATAGCGGTCCACCGACCACGACGTCGATGCGTTCGCTGGGTGCAACGCCGCCTCGATGGGCGATCGAGATTGGGTGGTAGGCCCCGTAAAGGATCG
>CAYXFO010000490.1:0-3266 GCA_964464255.1 uncultured Pirellula sp. | reverse complement strand
CTCGCGACCCAATGAACAAATGATCGTTGAGCGATGGGGTCAATTGCAGTCGCAATGGCAACAGGAGAATGAACGCCGCAGAGCACACAACGCTCGCTTCGATGTTCTGGCTGATTTCACATCCCATCGATTCCCGGACGGATGGGTCGTTGAAGGCGCGGGGATAGAGAACGGTTGGGTCAGCGAAGCAACTCCCCGCATCGCACTTGACGGTGGGAAAATTCTTTCGAACGTACTGCCTCGCGGTCTGCATTCGCATGCTCTTTCCCCTAAGCTACCCGGCGCAGTGCGATTGCCCGAACCAGAGCGATTCCCAAGAACCCATGTGAGCGTTCTTGCAGCAGGAGGATCATGGGCCGGATATCGCCAGATTCCACAGAATGCATTTCTCAATGAAGGCCCAGTATTCTTCGATCCTGCCTCTAGCCCAGCATGGATTACCCTCGCGCCCTCACCTCTCAAACACGGTGTGACACGCGTTCTATCCGAGTTTTCCACACCCGATCTCAACGCCAACTTCCCTCCACGTACCGGTGTCGCTCGCATGGGTGCAACCACGCTCCCCAATGAAGACAACGGGTTTGACAAGAACGGATGGTTCAGCGTCACACGGGTCGTCGCACACGATTCCCCCGGCCATCCCCTCGAAGAACTCGATACCTTCGCTGATTTGTTCGATCACCAACAACAGATTTCCATCGATTCAATATCGAATCAGTTTTTTGAATGGATGAAAGGGGCCGTCGGTCGTTGGTCGGCCAACGCATCGGTACCCGGCGATGCGAAGTTGATTGCGTGGCTGATCGAACAGGGCGTTCTCGGTAACGACATAGCGATCGACCCGGAACTTGCGAAACTGGTTCATCAGTATCGTGAGGTCGAAGCGGAGATCGGCTTTGCGCGCAGTGTCAACAGCATGGACGAAAGAAGCGTCCAACCGATCGATTATCGTTTGAATATTCGAGGGGATGTCCACAACGAAGGCTCGGCGGTGCAAAGAGACTTTCTCGAGGTTTTCAAAGGCCAGCATCGAGTAGAGGGCTCCAACGGGAGCGGTCGGTTGGAACTAGCACACTACTTGTCCAGTCCCGAAAACCCGCAAACCGCCCGTGTATATGTCAATCGCGTTTGGCAGTGGATTTTCGGCATGGGATTGGTTGAGACCCCCAGCGACTTCGGCAAGTTGGGTGGACGCCCCTCCCATCCGGAACTGTTGGATTGGCTCGCGGTGCAGTTCATGCAGGAGGGTTGGTCCACCAAACGATTAGTCCGGAGACTCGTTTTGAGTGAAACGTTCCGACAGTCCGGTCAGGTATCGCCGAAAGGAAAAGAGGTGGATCCTGGCAATCGTCTGCTGCATCACTACCCAACGCGACGACTGGAAGCCGAGGCGATTCGCGATAGTTTGTTGGCTGCATCCGGTCGATTGGATCGGACACTATATGGTCGACCTATCCGACCCCATCGAAGTGCCGTCGATTCTCAGAAGCGACTTTTTTCCGGTCCATCAGATGGCCATGGTCGACGGTCGATCTACCTCGAGATGTCGGTCATGCAGCCGCCGGAGTTCCTCGTAGGCTTCAATCTGCCGGACCTGAAAATCCCAACCGGACGGCGCGACGTAACCAATGTTCCTGCCCAGGCGCTATTGCTGATGAATAGCCAGTTCGTCAACGAGATGTCTCAGCATTGGGGAAGTCGTCTCATAGGGGACCTATCCGCTCATCCCGAGGAACGCATCGCGAACATGTTCCTGTCCGCGTTTGGACGTCACCCCTCGCAAGCGGAACTGTCGCGATGGTCTGCTGCTGCTCTGGAATTTTCCGACGGCAAAGAACCGCTTATGAAGGATCACCAGGTATGGAGCCAACTCGCGCACGCGATGTTCAATGCCAAGGAGTTTTTATACTACCGATGAAGTCCCCAACCTATCACGCTTTATCGAGGCCGACTTTCTCCCGACGGTCCTTGTTGCAATCCTCGTCGGCAGGTTTTGGATGGCTCGCTTTTGCCGGGCTTGCTCAGGCGAATCGCATGCCCTCAATAACGGCAAAAGCCAAGAACATCATTTTTTGCTTCATGGATGGAGGCCCAAGCCACGTTGATACGTTCGATCCCAAGCCAATGCTGGCCAAGCATCAAGGGGAAAAAATTGGGGAAGCGGCGGTCTCGGTTCGCTCGCAGTCCGATGCCAATCGAGTATGGCTCGGCAGCCCCTGGCAATTCCGTCAGCGAGGTCAAAGCGGACTTTGGGTCAGCGACTTGTTCCCGCGAATCGCCGAGATAGCCGATCAATTATGTGTGGTGCGATCCTTGGTGGGAGAATTGCCTTTGCATGGTCAGCAGAACTTGCTCCTTCATACCGGGAGAATTCTCGGTCAAGCCCCGAGCATGGGTGCTTGGGTGAACTATGGACTGGGTTCCGAAAACAGCAATTTGCCGGGCTATGTCGTCCTCAACAACGACTGGGTACCTAACGGCGGGCTTGAAAATTTCGGCAGTTCGTATCTGCCCGCATCGCACCAAGCAACCATGATTCGAGCCGCAGGGACGCCGGTCGATCATATCGTGCCAACGATTCCCGAATCTCTCCAAAAGAGGATGCTTGCGATCCTCGAAGAGCAAGACAGGCAATATGCTCAATCGGTTTCGGATCCCCGCGCCGTGGAGGGAGCGATTGCCAACTATGAAACCGCCTTCCGCATGCAAAGCGAACTGCCGCAGATCGTCGATATCTCTAAGGAACCAATCCACATTCACCAGTTGTATGGTGTCGACTCCCAGGATGAACACCAGCGATTGTACGCCACCCAAGCCCTGCGAGCACGCCGGCTCGTCGAAGCAGGGGTGCGGTTTGTAGAAATCACATGCCCCAGTTTCGACGGCAACAACTCTCCCTGGGACCAGCATGGCCAACTCAAGCTCAATCACGAAAAGAATGCCCGCATCACCGAGCAATCGGTTGCAGCACTCATTATCGATTTGGCCCAACGAGGGTTGCTCGATGAAACCATTGTGCTGTGGGCGGGCGAAATGGGACGCACGCCCCACACGCCATCGGTGAACGAAGGGTGCGGTCGCGATCACCATGTGAACGGATACTCCATCTTCATGGCAGGTGGCGGCTTCCGCCAAGGCTTTGCCTACGGACAGACCGATGACTTTGGGAATTCCGTTGTTGAGAACCCTTTGGACATCCATGACATCCACGCGACCATTTTGCACCAGATGGGTATTGATCACCAAAGTCTGACATTTCGTCATGG
>CAYXFO010000489.1:0-3268 GCA_964464255.1 uncultured Pirellula sp. | reverse complement strand
ATCCACCCGTGCCACCTCCAACTCCACCACCGGCATTCGAGGAAGGGCCGATGCCAAACACTGTCGGTCCACCGATGCCTCCTGGCAATGGTTGGGTGAGATAGTTTGGAAGGATACCAGCACCGCTTACGCCCAGTCCGCCAAACTGGCCAGGAATCGTTCGGCCACCGGCTCCACCCTGACCGCCACCGAAGCCTCCTTGCTGGCCGAAGCCCTGTTGACCAAAGCCTTGCTGGCCGAAGCCTTGCTGACCGAAGCTTTGCTGACCAAATCCCTGTTGGCCGAACCCACTCTGGCCGAAGCCACCGCCACCGAAACCGGTGTTCCCAAATCCAGAGCCACCAAACCCCGTACCACCAAACCCCGTACCGCCACCGCCGAATTGCGCACAAACGGGTTGGTATACAGCGGAACAAAGTGTCAGGGCGGCTGCCATGGATGCAGCCATCAGACGCGAGCAATATCGAAACCGCATAGTGTTCATTCCGGTTGGTTGGAAAACCCCAGTGAGTATTTCAGTGAGTATTATGGACCCGCTCGATACCGCCGGGCAATCGATGACCGATGGTTTTTTATCGATTTTGCCGACATCTCTAGGTCTATCGAATGTTGGCAATTCAACCCTGCACCCGCTTCGATAGGCTTCGGGTTGTGATTATTGAACCGATTTATCTCATTCTTGCAGGGTGTGCCGGTCGTATCGCTTGATCGGATCTCCCCGGACCAGATCCTTTGTAGCTTCGATCCTTTCGCCCCCTCGATGCATTGTTATAATCCCGCAAACTCTTAACCCGCATCCGGTGCGATTGGTTTCGATCTTTTCCTCTAGTAACTGCCGCAAAGGGTTCCTCGTCTCGCAATGTTAGACCGTTGGCGTGCACAAGCAGAATGGTTCGACGCCCGGTTGGCGGAGCGACTCGATACGATCGGGCCAGATTGCCCGAACAATCTTCGGGAAGCCATCAAGTATTCCTTGCTGGCCCCTGGGAAAAGATTGCGACCGGTCCTTTGCCTGATGGCTTGCGAAGCGGTCGGAGGGACGCGAGAGGACGCGTTGGCCAGCTCCATCGCTCTGGAAATGATGCACTGCTACTCTCTGATCCACGACGATTTGCCCGCCATGGACGACGACGATTTGCGTCGGGGGCGGCCAACCTGCCACGTGCAGTTTGACGAAGCAACTGCGATTTTGGCCGGTGATGCCCTTCAACCGCTGGCGTTTCAAACTCTCATGGAAAGCCCGTTGCCCGCCGAAGCCATCTGCGAAAGTTCGCTCGTTTTGGCCCGGGCCGTCGGGGCCGAAGGGATGGTCGGTGGTCAAATGGATGATCTGTTGGCAGAGAAACGGGACTCAACCGCCAGGTCATCGGAGCAAAACGCGGATTGGTTGCGAGCGATCCACCGCCGAAAGACGGGTGCGTTGATCCAGGCCTCGGTCGAATTAGGAGGTATCGCTGGCAGGGCGTCCCCCGGAATTCGCCATGCGTTGGTGGAATACGGCCGCGCAATCGGCATCTCTTTCCAAATCGTGGATGACCTACTGGACGTGGAAAGCACGTGTGAGAACACTGGGAAGATGACGGGTAAAGATTCGGCCCGCGGCAAGCTGACCTATCCCGCCCTGTTTGGGATCGAAGCGAGCCGCGAACAAGCCCGCGCGTGGATCGCAGATGCGGTAAAATCCATCGCATGCCTGGGACATAAAAATGAGCCCCTCGTCGGGCTGGCGCATTACATCCTTGAGAGGAGTTGTTGATGGAAGAGCATAAGCTACTATCCAAGCTTGATTCGGCGGAGCCGTTGCTCTCGATGTCTGTCGAAGAACTCGACAGGCTCGCTGGCGAGATTCGGGATGTTCTGTGCAATCTCCTGGCAACACGCACCGCGCACTTCGCATCCAATCTCGGTGTCGTCGAATTGTGTTTGGCCCTTCACAGCGTATTCGACTTCCGAAAACATCGACTGATCTGGGACACCGGCCACCAGATCTATCCCCATAAATTGATCACCGGGCGTTACCACGAGTTCAAGACCATCCGTCTCCGCGGCGGATTGATGGGTTACCCCAACCCCCACGAGAGCGAATACGACCTGTTCATGACTGGTCACGCCGGTTGCAGTGTGTCGACCGCGCTTGGATTAAAGTCGGGAGATGATCTCCTCGAAGCTCGCGATCGCAAGAGCATCGCAGTCATCGGAGACGGCGCATTTCCGTCAGGTATTGTTTTCGAAGCGATGAACAATGCGGGCGAACTCAACAAGGATCTCATCGTCATCCTGAACGACAACAAGATGTCGATCTGTCCTCGTGTGGGTGCAGTGGCCAGCTATCTCGACAAACTCCGCACCAACCCGTTCTACACGGGTCTCAAAAGCGAAGTGGTCAAGGTTCTGAATCGCTTGCCCGTCTTCGGCGATCCGGCCGAGAGACTCTTGGCTCAGATTAAAGAGGGTGTCAAAGCCGGCATGGTCGGGGGCATGCTCTTCGAAGAGTTTGGTTTCCGTTACATTGGTCCGATCGACGGCCACGACATCCGTTTGCTTCGCAAGTATCTCGAGATGGTTCGCGACCAAAAAGGTCCGACGCTATTGCATGTGGTCACCGAAAAGGGACGCGGCTACAAGCCCGCGGAACAAGACCCGGTCTACTTCCACACCCCACCTGCCTTCGAAGATGAAGATGGCAGCCCGCGCGTTCTGACGCTCGGCGAGAAGCCTGCGTTCACCAACTACGCCCGCGATGCGATCGCCAGCCAGATGCGCCGGGATCCTCGTGTCACGGTCATGACCGCTGCCATGTGTCAAGGCAACAAACTCGAACCGGTGCGAGACGAATTCCCGAACCGATTCTTCGATGTTGGAATCTGCGAATCGCACGCGGTCGCATTTGCAGCCGGGCAAGCCAAGGTCGGTTTGCGACCGATCGTCACCATCTACAGCACCTTCCTGCAACGATCGTACGACCAGATCTTCCAAGAAGTGGCCCTGCAAAACTTGCCGGTCACGATGATGCTCGATCGCGCTGGGTTGACCGGCCCCGATGGCCCCACGCACCACGGTGTATTCGATATCGGATACATGCGTGTCTTCCCAAACATCGTGATGATGGCCCCGGGAGATGCATCCGAAATGGAGCCGATGCTCGAATTCTCGCTCAAGCACAATGGTCCCTGCTCGATTCGTTATCCCAAAACGAGCGCTCTGACTTACGAGCGGCCAACCCAACCGATCGAACTGGGCAAGGCCGAGATTCTTCGCCAAGGGACCG
>CAYXFO010000488.1:0-3280 GCA_964464255.1 uncultured Pirellula sp. | reverse complement strand
GTCCAGGTCCCGCTGCATTTCAGTTCTGAGTCACCTTCACGACCAAGATCGAACTCGATGACGTCGTGGATGCGCTCACCAAACTCGATTTGCCCAAATCCAGGAGCTGTGTCGTATTAACCCGCGTTTTGTTGATATCGGGAGGCGAGTCTTCCCCGGCGGCTTCACCGAGGCTGGAAGATTCATAGGTAAGCGTCATAGCAACTTTGTCGTTTTGCGGGACCACGGTTACTTTGACGAGCGTCCCAATCTCCATCCCCTGCATGCTCTTCTGAACGGGGAATCCCTTGTTCCCAGAAACCGAGCCAACGGTCACGAAGACAGTCTGTCCAAACTGGGCCATGCTCTCAATGCCACTCGATGCAGAAAGCCGAATCGTCTCCACCTTCCTTTTCGGGTCGTCATTGTCCTTAGATACCAGCGCCAAGATTTCAGCGGCGGACTTAGCGGAATCGATGGATTGATTCAACCGATACTCGGTCAACTGCACGATGTACGAAGCCGAAATCTCTGGCCCATTGGGCGCTTTAGTTGTCCCTTGCGCAAAAGCGTATCCAATCGCACCGATCACTAAACAGAAGCACATAAAGATTCTCAACATGGCGGTACCTCTTTTTCGTTGGACAGGGTTTTGTATGTGGTATCCGTGATTGATTTCTCGTTCACCGTACAAGCGTACGAATATTATGTCAACACGCTTGTCCGCGGATATAAGGAACAAAAGACCACGAACATGATGATGATATTCCGAACGTCGCTAGACGATATCAGTCGCTAGCCCCATCGCTAGGCTGGCTGTACTCAACGGAGATATGCGATTCATCGTGGCACGACGCTCCGCGTCGTGCCACGATGTTGATCCACCTCCATTTACCGCTTCGGTGGCGCTGCCTCGCGGATCCATGCTCCTAGCTCCGGATGCAAGATCAGAATCGCGAACCGCTCGACAGAATCCAAATCATTCGTCGATAAACTTGCGTAATCGAACTGACCACGCAAGTCCGTATACCCATCTTTGTAGAATCGGACCGATCCGTCCTTGTGACGCGCATAAACCTTTGTATACGCCAAATCGACAGGCTTACCGTTGCCACTGGTCGCCTGCAATCGCCCGAACGAATCGGCGAGTGTCACGTCCATGGCGCTCGAGACGAGAACCCGCGACTGAGAAATTGCACCGTAACTCACTTCTACCAGCACATTTCGATTCGCGAACTCCTTGGGAAGAGCGATCTCCTGTTTTCCCTTTCTATCCGCCAAAGGAAGTGTTTCCATGCGATTGGGCTGGATGGACATCAGGGAACCACCCTCCTGTTGCACAAACGGATTGCGGCTGAAGAGTAACTCGATATCCATTTGATAGTAGCGAACATCCACGCGATCCACGTTTTGATAGGTGAGGAACAACGTGCCATCTTGTTCCTTCAATTCCAATGCTGGCGTCTCCGATGCTAGTGTGTCCTGCTCCATCCCGCGAGCATCGAGGAGCATCCGCTGGACGGGATCCGTAATGTCCGATGCGTTTGGATCCGATACTGGGATCTGCCTTCCATCGAGCATCGCCGTCCGCTGAGCTACTTGAAGTCGGATTTGGGCAAACAGATCCTTCCATCGCGAAACCCCGTAGGTCGTATAGCGATCCGCGATTTCGGCGGCTCGATCAAAACGCTGGCGATACATGTCGAGGTAGGCATCCATGTAGTCGTATTGGATCCGCATCGGCA
Organism: uncultured Pirellula sp.; assembly: GCA_964464255.1. GTDB lineage: Bacteria > Planctomycetota > Planctomycetia > Pirellulales > Pirellulaceae > JBKCUI01. The sequence goes on along the minus strand of CAYXFO010000488.1, from coordinate 1,556 downwards.
ACGTATCCACTGCAACTCGCTCAAAGTGCTGTTTCGCGTCCTCGATACGGCTCTGCAACAACATGTAATAAACGATCGCCATACGTTCCTCGTCGCGTATCTCAGGCTGGTAGGAGAGTCGTTCGAGCAACCGACCATACTGAGTCGCTAAGCGTTGGTTGAGGATAATTCTCTCCGCACCGAGTTGATGCGCGCGTGCATTGACCAGGGGTCGATAATCCAAATGTTCGTAGTCATAACGCTCCGCTGAATCGATGTCAGCTAACGGGGAGCGAAATACCGGCCCCAGCTTATCCGCCCATTCCGAACGGAATGCGATCAACTGCTGGATTCGCGGTGGATCGTTGTGCTTGACCGAATAGCCCCAAAGCATTGGGTGGTAGATTCCTTGAGACTCCAGTTCCCTCAGGCACGCTTCGTAAAATCCTTTGTCTTGCATCCTGAAGGCGATCAAGTCGAGTTGCACTTGCTGAACGTTTCGTTTGTTCAGAAAGTCAAGGACCTGCTGATCGGTTCCCCACAGTGCGATGTATCCCCATGAATCCTTGTTCTGGTCCTCCGGAGCTTCGAGTACGCGAATCGGCTGGCTAGGGGCTTCGGTGACGAATTGATTGCTGATACTGATTTGAGCTCCGTAATGTGGAAACTCGCCCGCAGCCGGGAAGTAGAACGAGTAGGCAATTTGTTGAGTGGTGTAGGGCTCAAGGCGCAACGTTTTGCTAGAGACCCGCTTGCCACCTTCGAGTGCAATGGCTCCCTGTGGAATTTGCGTCAAAACGGAAACCGTCTGCGGGCTATTGCCAGGGTTGGTTACCACAACGTTGGTCCGATACCCCACCCCTCGCACCAGGGATTGCCCGGTGACCGGTTTGGTAGCATCGGCGTCAGCGCCTGGAGCCACGAGATAGGTATCTTGACCAACGAGGATGGTGGAGGGTTTCTCACTTGCCTGAATCGGTTCGATGCTTTCCACAAACACAACACAGCGGGACGGGTTGGTCACGACCAATCGATCGTTTTCGATTTCAATCACCGTGTTTTCTGATTCGAATGGTAGATCGAGTATCGCCATCACCGCGAGCATTTCGCTTAGGGTGTGGTTGGTGAGATGAAATTCTGTCGAGAGGAACTCGTCGAGGGAATCACGGTTGGATAGTTCCAGCCACAATGGTCCTGGCGGGATCATGGGCAAATTCTGTTGCTGAATCCGTGTCCGGTAGAATTGATTTTCCGCCCATTCGCGGGTTGCATCGAGCGAGGCGTACATCATCTGGCGACCAGCCATGCCTCGCCGAGATTCTTTCCTGGCCCGTCCACTATATCGGCTTGCACTCTCGGGTTTGCCAGAAGTGCCCCCCATGCCGCCACCGCCTAAGCCTCCCATGCTTCGTTTGTCATCCTCCGCGTCATCGAATTCAGCAACACCTTTTTCAGCACTCTTTCCGAATTCCGGAATCGCACCACGCATTGCGCCATCGCGACTTAGCTCCTCCGCAAGCCTATCTTCAGGAATCCCCAACCGAGGAGTTACGGAAAACATCAACGTCGAAGACTCG
>CAYXFO010000487.1:0-3312 GCA_964464255.1 uncultured Pirellula sp. | reverse complement strand
GGTTCCCATGCCCCAGGTCAGCCAAGAACCCATACTCGGTCGCACTAACCGCATGTCCCCAGTGTTCATCAGCATCAAGGTCATTTCATGGCTCGGAAGCTCCGCATACATCGAGCGAACCACGGCCAACTCGTCGGCGCACCGTGCCAAGTTCGGGAACAGATCGCTGATCGGTATGCCGCTTTCTCCATGCTGCTCAAAGGTGAATGGCGAAGGCAAAGCAACACCGGTCTTCCGTTCTGTCTGCAGATTATCGAACGGCAGCATCTGTCCTGCTCGTTTGGTCAGTTCCGGTTTGGGATCAAACGTGTCGACTTGGGACATGCCGCCATTGAGAAAGATATGAATCACATGTTCCGCCCGACCTGGGAAATGGGTGCGTGAGGATGCGACCGATGGGTCAGCAGCCCTGCAAAGATTGGCCAGTGCGAGGGTGCCAAACCCCATACCGCATCGCGTGAAAAAATCTCTTCGGTTATTCATCGTTGCACTGCCAGTTTTCGGTTGATGTCAATCGATAAACATGAATTCATTGGAGGCGAGCAACACATGAGCCAATCGGCTCCAGCGTTGCTGCGGCCAGCCCTCTGCGGGACGCTGGTCCATTCCGCCGCGTAAAAAAGTGGTCATCTTTTCGGTTTCCTCTGCCATGGGATCGCGGCCCCAAGCGCGACGCATCATCCATACTAAACGCCCCTGGTCGCTCTTGTCGGCAGCATGCTCTAGCGATTTGCGGGCCAAGGATTCCGCGCGATCCTGCACAAAGTCGGAATTCAGAGCGTACAGTGTCTGCTGAGGGACCGTCGTATCAGGTCTCTTGGCGGTACATGCATTGGGATTGGCGCCGTCAAAAGTGCTCGAGAAATTCGAAACAATATCGCGATTGATAAACGCGTAAACACTTCGGCGTGGAATCGCGGGCTGTGTGTTGAGATCAAAGGGGCGACCCCGTTGGGACTCGTCCAAGTCCATCGATACCATCAACATTGCATCGCGCATCGCCTCCATGTCCAGCCGGCGAAGGGGCATACGCCACAAAAGACGATTCTCAGGATCGCGAGCTCGGTACTCTCGATTTTCTACGGCGGCTTGGCGATACACGTCGGTCAGCATGATGCGTCGATGCAACTTTTTGATCGACCAACCATCTTGAAGAAAAGTCGTCGCCAAGTAGTCGAGCAACTCGGGATGAGTTGGCGAGTTGCCTCGAGTACCGAAATCGTCGGGGCTACGCACCAACCCCTCACCGAAATGCCGCTGCCAAACCCAGTTGACGATGACACGTCGAGTGAGTGGATTATCAGGATCCGTGATGCGGCGAGCTAACTCCAGTCGCCGATTTTCTTCGGTGAAGGAGATGGACTTCGACTTCGAAGCAATCGCAAGAAATCCAGGCTCCACCATCGGTCCGCGATCGATCGGATTGCCTCGACGGAGCAAGTGAAACGGTCCAGCTTTGTTATCCTCCTTCAAGATCATCGAGCGAGGTGGTGAGCCGGGGGACTCAAGATGCAAACCTTCGATCGCTCCTTCCTTGCCCCGAAAGTTATCTTGGATGGTGCGGTTGAGAAGACTGGCCGCAATGTCGGGTGGCATCACCGTCGGTGTGCCTTCGTGATACAGATGATGACGGAGTTGTTGGTAGATGGGGCTGTTGATTTCTGCATGGCGAGGATCTTCGTCGGGAATGATCTTGTCTGGAGATTCCGCTTCGATGCTGGCATCGATAAGCGACTGCATCCACTTTTTGTGTGTCTCTGCATAGAGTTTTCCATACGCATCGGCGACGGTCAGCAGATCTATGGCATTCGAATCACGGAGTGCCTTCAGCACCAGAGGATTCCATTTGGGCGTAGCGGTACCTAACCCATGCGGTTCCGCGAACTTTGCGGGATCGCCGGTTTCCTCCTCCATGCGACGGATAAGTTCGCTGAACTTCTCAGCGAACTGAGATTGCTCGAAGAGAGACAATTGAATCCACGGGCCGAAGACAGGGTCATCGTTCGACATCGCCTGCAGATAATCTCGCCATCGATTTAAGACCAGCGGGCGCACATCATCGGTGCGATAGGATAGGAAGGCAGCGGAAAGATCCTGCTCGGGTGTTCCTTTGGCAAGTTCTCGAAGATAGAGGCCTACTTGCATTCGCAGACGGGACTGCATGACGGCAACTTGATCGCGCCCTGTATCTGCAGCCGACATCTGACGGCGTTGCAGTTCGGTTTGATAGGCACGATAAGCCTCGCTATCGGCAGGCTCACCGACCGTGGGTAGCTCCTTAGGTGGTCGGCTGCTGGCCAGTGCCGCATACAATCCATAGTATTCGGCTGTCGGGATGGGATCGTATTTGTGATCGTGGCAACGAGCGCAAGCGACCGTCAGTCCCATCAGTCCTCGAGTCACCACGTCAATCTGGTCATCGATCAAATCATGGCGGCTTCGATACTGCATGCCTACGGTCAGGAACCCGAGTCCGGCAAGGGAGGGATCGTTCTCCGGCAATCCCAGTTGGTCTGCAGCAATTTGCTCATGGATGAATCGATCGTATGGCACGTCGCGATGGAACGCATCGATGACATAATCGCGATAGGTATACGAAAATGGGAACTTTCTGAATCCGATAGCTGCGCCGCCATGCGTATCGGCATACCGAGCGATGTCCAGCCAATAACGTCCCCAGCGCTGACCATAACGAGGGGAGTCGAGGAGACGGTCGATCACTTTGGCGTACGCATCGGTTGAATCATCGGATAGAAACGCATCGATGTCTTCGTTGGACGGAGGTAGTCCATGGAGATCGTAGGTTGCTCGCCGGATCCACGTTTGCTTATCGATCGGTGGAGACAATTGCATTCCGTGGTGTTCTAGGCTTGCGGCGATGAAACGATCGATGTCGGTCGATGTGGGCGATGCTGTCGGCGGGGGATTGTGAGTTTCGATCGGGCGGAAGGACCAGTGTTCTTCATAAGGTGCGCCTTGGTCGATCCATTTGCGAAGTGCCTCAACTTGGCTCGGAGAGAGACGCTTGCCGGTCTCTGGAGGAGGCATGCGGAGCGTGTCGTCTTCGCTCGAGATTCTTGCTATCAGTTCGCTTTCTTCGGAGCGGTTCGGACGGATCACATGTCCAACAGCGCCATCACGGGTATCTAGGCGGAGGTCGCCTTGCAGTTGTGCTTCGTCGTGTCCATGGCAATGCAAGCAGTATTCGGCCAGGATCGGGCGAATCTCGGTGCTGAAGCGAACTTCGTCTGCTTGAACATAAGGGACGACAGAAAGCACGGCAAAAGTGCACAGCCATGCACTTGCCAGCAT
>CAYXFO010000486.1:0-3331 GCA_964464255.1 uncultured Pirellula sp. | reverse complement strand
CCGCCCCAAGCAAGCAACGAGCACGCTGACGATCAATGTCAACCCGATGAACGATCGACCTGTCGTAACGCTCGATCCTTCGGTGACCATGCCGAATTTGGTTAACCGAATACTCGATGGCCAAGGGAATCTCGTTAGTGCTCAACTAAATGTTCTCGAAGACCCAGGTCCACAGACAATCCCCGTGACGGTAACTGCGGGGCCTGTGGGTATTGACGGTGCTCCCGGGGAAACGGGTGGTGCAGATGACGAGAACGGTCGCGTACCTGCGAATGTACCCGGCCAGACTGTCAGCTTCAACACCCCGGGCAACCTTCGAGTTCGTGCGCTGAATCCATCGCTGTTCCGCGTTCAACCGACCATCATCCCTGAGACCGGTGCGTCGGAAAACAGGATTCTTAGTTTTGAACTGGCACCTGACGTCAACAGATTGTTCATCGTCGATCCAATTCGCATTGTGATCTTCGGTACGGATGATGGACAACCCGCGGCAGACGGCGCTCTGGGAGGTCGTCATGAAAATGAATCGGTTCCTCTCACGTTGACACTCAATGTGGCCCCAGTCAATGATGCCCCCGAATTCACTGTGCCGACCTCGGACGTGAATGGAAACATCATTGTGGAATCCAATGAAGACGAAGGATTGGTGACGCGACTGCGATTTGCCACCGATATTCGACCAGGAACTACGACCTCGTTAGTCGACGAAGGTGGTCAGACTCTCGTCTTCGATGTCCTCGCATTCGATCCATCCGTGTTTTCGATCCAACCAGCGATCGACGTCGATGGTACACTGACCTTCCAAACTTCTCAGGATTTGAATACCAAGGCAAACAGTATTGGAAGCAAAGATCGTCGGGTGCTCGTCACCTTGCGAGACAATGGAGTGAGTGGCCCGTCACCGAACACGAATGTCTCAGTTGCTCGGACATTCACCATGGTGATTAAACCTACGAACGACCCGCCAGTCCCAAGGTCCAACTACCAGGTTACCCCTGCCCCATCGGAAGACACTCGAATAACTGTCCAAGCTACCGATATTCTTGCTGGCGCGATTCCGGGACCGCCAGACGAGGAACTCGATGGACAGACTCTTCGAGTAACGAATGTCAATCAGGTCTCCGGCCAAGGAGGAACGGTACTCCCAGACTATGGAACAGATCCCGATGGTGTCCGAAGACTGCGAAAATTTGACTACATTCCACCACTGAACTTTGTAGGAGTCGATACGATCACCTACATCCTTTCGGATGTTTTCCCGGCCGATCCGAGTTTGAGGTATCCACCCGGACAATTGAGTGTTACGGGAACGATCACTCTGACCGTTCAGGGGATCAACGACCCTCCCGAATTCACCGGCGGCGGGAACGTATCTGTAGTCGAGGATTCGCCTCAGTACAGCGCTCCCTGGGCGACCAACATCGCCGTAGGACCACCCTCAGCAACCGATGAACTTTCGGGGCCCAACAGCCAGGTGATTGAACGTTTTGAAGTCGCGATCACCAACGGCAGACAAGATCTGTTCGCTGTTCTGCCTGCGATCAGCCCCGACGGTGTTTTGACCTTTAGGTTGGCGAAGGATGCCAATGGTTTCGCCACCGTTTCGGCTGTTGCAGTAGACAACGGTCCAGGTAATGCACCCAACGTCAATCGTTCTCGACCAGTGACTTTCACCATCAATGTCACTGCCGTGAACGATGAACCCGACTTCGATGTCAACAAATTGGTCGTCCAAAAGACGGAGGATTCTGGGGCGGTTACCGAACCAAGTGTCCTAACTCGGATCGTACCCGCGATCGGCAACAATGCGACTGAGCAGACTGCATTGGACGAACTTACTACCCAAACGGTTGCGATCACAACGAGACTGAAGACCGGCAATTCGACGTTATTCTCGGTGCAGCCGAGCATCAACGCCAGCGGTACCCTTACGTTCACTACCGCTCCAAATCAAGTCGGAACAGCAGTATTCGAGGTGTTCGCCACAGACAGCGGGTCGAACCTTCTGCCCAATAGGAATACCTCCGCAGTCAAGGAGTTCACAATTGTGATCTCTGCCGACAACGACGCTCCGACCGCCGTTGCTGATCCATACTCCACATCGGAAACAACCGTTCTCACCCGAAACGCTGCTCAAGGCCTGCTACAAAACGATATCGATCCAGAAGGCGATCCGCTTGCGATCGCAAGCTCTGCGACCGTTTCGGAGTTCGGCGCCCAAGTAACGGTCAATTTGGACGGAAGCTTCACTTACAATCCGACCAATCCTGCGATCTCTCCGCGGATCAAGGCATTGGTGGATGGCCAGACCCTCACGGACCGATTCGTCTACACGGCGCGGGATACGTTGCCCAACGGTGCGCCAAAGCCAGACAGCAAGGAAAGCAACGTTGCGACTGTGACCGTCACGGTATCAGGGTTTAATGATGCTCCGGTCGCTGTCAACGATCCGTTCGGAGTTCCGTTCAACACGACTCGTCTCTTGAATGTGTTGGATAATGACTTCGATGTAGATACTCCGATTAATATGGCCTCAATCGAGATTGGTGTGCTGCCTGTCAACGGTACAGCTACTCCGACTGCCGAGGGGCGGATTCGTTACACTCCGAGAACCGATTTCCGCGGTCTCGACAACTTTACCTATCGAGTCCGAGACTCGCTCGGTAAAGTATCAAACGAAGCTACTGTGACCGTCCGAGTGAATACAGCCCCGGTCGCGAACCCTGATACAAGGCTGGTCGAGAAAAACGTCGCTACCCTTATCGATGTCCTGAGCAACGACGTCGACCCAGATGGCACGCTCAATCCAGCCACGCTCCAAATCGTGGCGACACCACTCCAGGGAACAACCAATGTAGTCAATGGGCAGATCCAGTTCACACCGTTTTCAGGCTTCGAAGGTATCACCACCTTCCAGTACGTCGTTTCCGATAACGACGGGCTAGCAAGCAATACTGCAACCGTGACGGTTCAGGTAGTGGCCTCCCTCTATCAGAACCCGTCCCGGAGGACGGACGTGAACAACGATGGATTTGTGTCTCCACTCGATGCGCTCATCCTCATCAACCTCATCAATGGCAACAGCGGCGCGCCGGTTCCTGTGGGAGACTTGCCCAAGCCTGATATCAGTCGCCCAGGGCCACCAGACTTTGTGGACGTCGACGCGAGCGGCTTCGTCGATCCACTCGACGTTCTCGCAGTCATCAACTTCATCAACAACGGAGGAGCCGAACGTGAAGGGGAAGGCGAAGGAAAGGGTGACGCTTCGGCATCGATCGCTCCTACAGGACTGGCCTGGAGCTTCCTGACGGGCACCACAAGTGTAGATACC
>CAYXFO010000485.1:0-3347 GCA_964464255.1 uncultured Pirellula sp. | reverse complement strand
CCATGGCCGATGGAGTCGCCGCATGGCAAGGATGTTGTGCTGGTCTCCGGTGGTCTTGGGATGGCCCCTCTTCGTCCGGTTGTCTATGCCTTGATGAAGGAACCCAAGAAATTTGGGAAACGGACGTTGCTCTACGGCGCGCGAAGCCCTGATCTGCTCCTGTATGCGGACGAGATCAACTCGTGGCGCGAATCGGGGATCGATGTGCATATCACGGTCGACCGCGGGACCGACGAGTGGCATGGTCATGTTGGTACGGTGCCGCTGCTGATCGATCGGTTGGCCGGTATCGATTCACCTCGAACGACAATGCTCGTGTGCGGGCCGGAGATCATGATGCACTTCTCGGCAAAGAGCGGCTTAGCTCGCGGTCTGACGCGAGAGTCGATTTGGTTGTCGATGGAGCGAAACATGCAATGCGCGTTCGGCATGTGCGGGCATTGCCAATGGGGATCTCATTTCGTGTGCCGCAACGGCCCGGTCTTGCGATACGATACGGCAGAGCCTTTTCTCAAGGTGAGGGACCTATGACGAAACGCAAACCCAAAATCGCCGTCGTCAAATTCGCATCGTGTGATGGTTGCCAGTTGACCCTGCTCGATGCCGAGGACGAACTGCTGCTGCTCGCGGAATCACTGCATATCGCCCACTTTGCAGAGGCCTCCAGTCGATTGGAGCCTGGCCCCTACGATGTCACTCTCGTCGAAGGATCGATCACGACGCATGAAGATCGAGAGCGATTGTTGCGACTGCGAGTGGAGAGTCATTATTTGGTAACGATCGGCGCATGCGCTACAGCGGGAGGAGTCCAGGCACTGCGTAACTTTGCCGACCACGACGATTTCTTGCGAGCTGTCTATGCCCATCCGGAGTACATCCATTCGCTCGCGACTTCGACTCCGATTGCCGATCACGTGAAGGTCGATTTTGAACTGCGCGGATGCCCCATCGATAAACATCAACTGATCGAGGTGATCCTTTCCTTGATCGCAGGACATCGCCCGCGCACCTCCTCCGAGTGTGTCTGCCAACCGTGCAAGCGTCGAGGAACTGTCTGCGTCGTTGTAGCCCAGGGCAAGGCATGTCTCGGACCAGTGACCCAGGCAGGCTGCGGTTCGATTTGTCCTGCATACGATCGCGGTTGCTATGGATGCTTTGGTCCTTCTCGAGACCCGAATGTCCGCGCATGGAGCGACGGGATCCTCGACGGGAAATCTGACCCTGGACATTTGGCAAACCTGCTGAGCAACTTCAACGTAGCCGCTCCTGCATTTGCCCAGGAGAGCCAACGACTGTGGCAGATTACTGGCCGCATCCCAGAGCAATCACCTGGGAAAGTCACGGACGGTCGCTAGAACTATTGCAATAAACCTATCGGAGCCGACTCCATGTCCGAATCAGAAACGACAACACGAGCGATCCAGGTTCCGATCCTGACACGTGTCGAAGGGGAAGGTGCCCTGCATGTTCGCTTGCGCGGCAACGAGATCGAGCAAGTGCAACGGAAGATCTACGAGCCTCCGCGGTTTTTTGAAGCATTGCTTCGAGGCAAACCGATGGACGATGTGGCCGACATCACCGCGCGCATCTGCGGAATCTGTCCGATCGCCTATCAGATGACTTCTGTCCAGGCCCTCGAGAGCATCCAAGGGATCGCGATAGATCCCGGGGTTGCACGCCTGCGGCGGTTGATGTACTGCGGCGAATGGATCGAAAGCCATGTTCTCCACATTCATTTGCTTCATGCACCCGACTTCTTTGATTGCGACAGCGCGATCGAGCTAGCGAAGAGGTTTCCCAACGAAGTGAAACGCGGTCTGAAACTCAAACAGATCGGTAATCGGTTGTTGGAGGTCCTTGGCGGACGTGCTATTCATCCGGTGAATCTTGCGATCGGCGGTTACTATCGGTTGCCCCGGCGCGAGGAGCTCGCAGCATTGGTCGCGGATTTTGAATGGGGATTGCAACAGAGCGTCGACGTAGCCAAGTGGCTCGGCGGACTCTCGTTCCCAGAGTTCGACGTCCCTTATGAGTTCGTGGCATTGAGTTGCCCCGATCGGTATGCGATCGAAACAGGCGAGATCGCATCCTCCGGTCATTCCTCGATTGCTGTGGAAGACTACGAGAAGTTCTTTTATGAGGTCCACGTACCTCACTCGACCGCTCTTCAAGCTCGCAAAAAACCCCGCGATTCAACCTATCTTGTCGGGCCGCTGGCGCGCATTCAACTCAACTACCACAACCTGACTCCGATTGCAAAACAAACAGCCCAAGCGATCGGCATCGCACCGCCATGTCGCAACCCTCACAAGAGCATACTGGCCCGTGCGGTCGAAACCGTTTTCGCATTTGAGGAGGGTCTTGCGATCCTAAAGTCCCTCGCCATGCCATCTCGATCGCGAGTTCCATATGAAGTGCGTGCGGGTGAAGGAGTCTCCGCGACCGAAGCTCCGAGAGGCTTGATCTTCCATCGCTATCGAGTCGACAACCGGGGCACGGTTGAGTTTGCCAAGATCGTTCCACCTACCTCGCAAAATCAAGCCCAGATCGAAGCCGATCTACGACAATTGCTACCTCTGTTGATCGCATGCGATGACACCAAGATCGCGCTCGATTGCGAACGATTGGTTCGGACCTACGATCCATGCATCAGTTGTTCGACTCATTTCCTCAAGCTCCACATCGAGCGAGTATGAGACCAGCATCAAGCGGCACAGCGAGCTAAGTGATGAGCCGAGTTATCCGCCGAGTAGTCATAGGCATCGGCAGTCCGCATGGCCAAGACGCTATCGGATGGCGGATCGTGGAATGCTTGGGCCGATTAGGAATCGATGATGTTGCGTGCGAGCTTGCCCGGACTCCATCGGAAATCCTCGATCGCTGCGAGGGAATCGATTCGCTGCATCTGGTCGATGCTTGTATCGGACCGGATTCAGGCAGACTGCATCAATTGCAATGGCCCGACGAACAGATCGTCGCTATGCGATGGACCAGTACGCACGGCATCGATGTTCCAGGCGTGCTGCAATTGGCAACGGAGTTGGGGATACTGCCTGCGTCCGTCACAATTTGGGTGATGGAATGTGAGGGCAATCCGGTCGAGGGTGCGTTGTCCAGCGCATGGACGCAGAGAATCGAGACCGCCGCCGACTGGATCGCCCGTGCTACAGCGCGGGCTATCCGTGGAGAGATCTTCTAACGATGCGATCGCACGAGCGGTCTCTGAATCGAGTAAGCTTGCAGAGCAGCTTACTTGAGTTCGACGATTGCGCCTGCTTCTTTGAGCTCGGCCGCGACCTTCTCGGCGTCTTCCTTGGAGACCTGTTCCTTGATCTTGGCGGGCACGC
>CAYXFO010000484.1:1871-3350 GCA_964464255.1 uncultured Pirellula sp. | reverse complement strand
GCGCCATTTTCGGGTTCCAGCGGCTGACTCGGTGTCCGAAGTGTGCACCCGCTTCGATCAGCTTGCTAACCAGTTCATTTGCCATTCATGTATTCCTTTGTCAGTGGGGATATCCTCGCAATGCGACACATCGGCAAAACGTGGTCGCACAGGCCTGTTGTTGGGGCCTTCAGCGATATCGCGGAAATCCTGTTTTCTTTCTCGAGAGCGAATCCGTTCGGAGCACGGTGCCCGATGCGTGGGCCTTTTCAGGGGGCGATCCGCTACGAGAATCAGCAGATTACAGCGAAACTTATGGTTTCGTCAATCGGAAATGATCGGTCCCGAGCCCTTCAAAACCCTGAGCAGGTAAGCTTTTGCGGCCAGATAAAGCCCCGGCGCTTTGCTGGCCCTGGGCCCTGCAACGTTGAGAATCTTCACGCGATGTTCATCTAGCCAATCGTGAAGCCGCTTGTCCGGGCCCGGTCGCTGGAGCCGCACCAGGAGGACTGGGCGGGACAGTTGTTGACAACAACTCCATGTCAAGAGAGTCCCGCCGCGAAGCGGATGATCGCTGGCATTGCTCTGGACGAGGATTAAGGTCGCGTCCGAGTCCTCGGCGTTTCGTCTCGTTCGCTCGGCGTAATCGGTCCCGCTGGTTTCCGTTAAACGGTATCGAATTGGGATAATGCCATCCTCAGCTTTGCGTCCTTTGGGACACCACCCCCGGTGCGGGATGCCTAGTTCGATTGCGGCATCGAGCGCAGCCCGATCCACACCGGTTTGGCCTCCGGAAACGATACACTCGACGAGATGATGGTTGGGTGTTGGCATGGCATTCAGGGGGGGATATCCTACAACGATTCACGTTGAAAAGCACTCCGAAGCGTCAGCTGTATTTCTGTTCGTCGGATCAAAGGGGACACCGTGAATGTGATTGAGAATCCTGTGCGTAGGGTCGCGATTGTCGGCGCGGGGTGGACCGGTCGCCAGATCGCAGGTCAGATGGCTGCCTTTGGCGTGGCCGTCACGCTGATCGATTCGGTACGATCTGCTCTGGAAGCCTCGAGAGACTGGATATTTGCCCAGCGTCCTCGATTTTGTGCAGAAGGATTTTGGCCCGAGATCGGCGAGTCGTTGCTCGACAGCCGCCTCCGCTTTGCCATTCCCAGCGACCCGCTCTCGAAACGATTTGAAGATCCAGGAGGCGTGCCGGACCTGCTTCTCGAATCGGTTCCCGAACAAGCGTCACTCAAACGGCGAATCCTCAAGAACTATTCGATGGTCCTCCCGCCGAGCACCATGATTGCATCGAACAGTTCGTACTTCACCCCGTCTACATTTTCCCCGCATATCGTAGCGCCCCAGCGATTCGCGCATTTCCATTTTCATGTGCCCATCTGGAGAGCGACGGTTGTGGATATCGCCTCAGCACCCGAAACCGGTCAGGAAACGCGAGACCGGTTGATAGATCTGGCGGTCCGCATCGGGCAGACTCCG
>CAYXFO010000484.1:0-1861 GCA_964464255.1 uncultured Pirellula sp. | reverse complement strand
TCGTCAATCGCGTCGAGAATACCGGGTATGTATTCAACTTTATGCTCAAGGGGCTCCTCCAATCGGCCCTGCAACTGTTTGACCGAGGTGTGGTATCACCCGATGAGATCGACTTAGCGTGGCGCAAGGCAACCGGTATGCCCGTGGGCCCTTTCGGCATCATGGATCAAATCGGTTTGGATGTTATGCAGCATACGATGTCCAACGCACGGTTCGTCGATGGCGACGAGGTTTGGGGGCCACTGTTGGAACACGTGAAAGAGTTGGTCGCTCAAGGTAAACTAGGGGTCAAAACGGGCTCAGGATTCTTTGAATACCCCGATAAACAGCTGCCCGGCGGGTGATCCGAGAGTTGAAGTTCGAAGCGGAAATCCATTGAAGATTGCGAATCGCGCGCTCTTTCACGCAGCGTAAGCATCGATTACGATTTCCTTCTCTCAGGAACGTTATGAAATGAGGTCTAAAGTTATGGTAAGCAAAATGTTTTCATGCTTTTCACGTAGCGTTGATCCTTGGGCCCGAGGGCTCGCTGGGTTATCCATCGCCTTGGTGCTCGGAGTAACGAGTTTTTCCCAAGAGCGTTCCATCAAGGATGCGATGGAATGGATGGATCGCTCCGGCTCCTACCGTGTCGAGGCGCGGTTTGTCAAATTGGACGGTAACGCAGTTGTACTCAAGACCGTCGATGGTCGCGATCTGCGAATCCCCTTCGATCGCTTGAGTCCGGAGAGCGCTGATCAAGCGAAAGCGATCGCAGCTGCCAAGAACTCCGGCAAGTCGATGTTTACGCCTAAAGGGAGTTCCGGCGATTCGACTCCCAGTGCAAGCTCGGACAGTAGCTCTTCGAACATCTCCTTCGAAAATCTCGACGCGAAGACCTTTGTTGCCAACGTTGTGCGAGAACTGGAAAAGCGGAACATTACCGTGCTGTGGGATGCGATGCCTGCCAGCAAACAAAAAGATATTGAAAAGATCATTGCCACTTTTGCCACCCGGTTGGACCCGAAGTCCTTTGACATGTTTCGGAAAACACGCAACACGGCTCTTGAGATCGCTCGCAAGCAGCAAAAATTCGTGATCGGTAGCTCCGTGTTTCAAATACCCTCTGATGTGAAGGAGAGCTTGAATGGAGCCTATCCGTACATGGTTGATTTTGTCGATGCCCTGATTGCCAAAGAGCTATTCGATCCGAAACGCCTTCAAGCAGGAAACATGCAGAGTTTCATTGACGACTGGAAGAAAGGTCTCAACTCGAGCATCGAGAAACTTGCAACGACGCTTCCCGAAGGAGATCCAGGCAGAGCAGCCCTTCTGGAGTCGAAAATCGATTACACACTCGAATCCAATTCGAGCGACACGGCGACCATGAAACTGCAATCGCCCGCTGGACCGATGGGACCTGGGCAAGAGGTTTCTCTGGAATTGGTACGGGCCGAAGGAAGGTGGATTCCGAAACAGATGGTTGACGGCTGGGAAAGCGGAGTGGGCCAAACCCGGGCAGCAGTCAACACGATCAACGGCGAGCAAGTGCACCAGCAATTGCAGGGATTTCTTTTCTTGCTCAACGCGCCCTTGCAAACTCTCAAAAACGCGAAATCTCAAGAAGAGTTTGATAAGACCTTGATGGATATCGCCCAAGCATTCCAAGGCATTGCAGGGAATGTCCCCGGAGCTGCACCAAGTAGGTAAAGACTCTCAGCGCAAGGCATTGGCCGACCATCGGCGTTGCAGTGTCGTTAACCATATTGACCGAGAGGGTGAATTTCACTACAAAACCGTGGATGGCTCCGTAGCCAAGTGGCTAAGGCAGCGGATTGCAAATCCGCCATGCGTGGGTTCAACTCCCACCGGAGCCTCTTCA
>CAYXFO010000483.1:674-3355 GCA_964464255.1 uncultured Pirellula sp. | reverse complement strand
CCACAACGCGCCACAGAAAAGAGCACAGATCAGATAAATGCGGTAGAACTCCCGCGTGCCATACCTCTGCTCCACAGGTCTTCCCATGAAGTAAAGGCTCAACATGTTGAACAAGATATGGTTGATGTCTTCACGGTTGTGGGCAAACGAATAACTCAACGCATGCCACCACCACCAGGGTTGCGAGATATCGCTTCCCCGGAGTGCGAGCAGGTCGTTCACAACCCCTTGGGAATTCTCCTTGTTGACACCCAAGAGTGCGTTTGCCAGAAAGATCACGACATTGATGATGATCAGGACGACGACCGCCGATCTCTGATCGAAGCTAGGTCGCAAATCCAATGGTGCGTTGTCGTGATAGTAATATCGATCGTGCAGTCCCATGCGATCGAGTGGCCGTTGGCGGAGCGGCTGGTCGCCGCATCAGCGCGGCTCCGCTCCTTCCTCCTTCGGGGGTTCTTTGGACTCCTCCTTGTTCGAATCAGCGTCGGGAGCAGGTTGTTCACCATCCTTGTTGATACCGAAGGTCTCCGCTAAGGGCGTGTTGAAGAAATCCTGGGGCGTTCCCAGTTTCTGAGATTTCTCGGTCCACGCCGCTAGTGTCTTTTCGATATCAAACGACAGGTAGTCGGCATCGTATGCTTGACGGAACGACATGAATTCCCAGAGGATAAACGATTTGTCGAGATCTTGGTCAATGAGTCTCTTGTAACGATTGATCGACTTGTAAACATCCTCACCAGCCTCCTCAGTCATCATCGACGGATAGTACCGGAAGACTTTGTCCCAACGTTGCCAGGAGGCTTCAAATCGGTCGACAGCACCTTTGATGTCCGCGACATCGATGAGTTGGTTCCCTTCGTACATGAGTCTGCGGGCTTCTACCACAATCTCTTGCTGTTCCGCACCTGCTCGCACATCCCAGTAGGAATAGTTCACTTGATCGCGAAGGGATCGTGTGCTGCGAGCTATTTCTTCTGCTGCAACGAGCTGCTTGGCTAATTCCAAGCCCTCCACTTGCTTCTCGCGAGGTAGGCTTCCAGCGATCTCTTGATAATTGAGCTGAAGTTGGATTTCCACTTCCATGGCGATTCGTCGTTCATCGCTATTTCGTTCTTCTGCAGGTTTCTCGTAAATCGCTCGACGAGCCTCCGGAATCTGCTGTTTCTTCTTCTCCATCGCTACCAATCTCGCATCGCTAGTGAGTTCTCGGAAGCGTTTTGCTAGGTCTGCGACATTCTCCTGCAGTCGATCAATAGATCCGAGGATCACTGCATCTCCAGAGGTTCCTCCAAGTTCTCGCGTACCGAATTTCTTCCATTCCTTACTGGCGCGTTCCCATGAGAATCTCGCTCGCTCGTCGAGGACTCCCTCATCCTCAATCGCCTCGGCGTGATACATCTGCCAGAGTGGACCATAGCTGTAGAGCAGGTGCGGCGACTTCTTGATCTTGGCCCCAGCAGCGACGAGCTCATAAGCCGCTTCGAACCATTGTCTTCCGACCAGCCAGTTGTCCGGTTTGCGGTCTGGTCCCAACGCATCATCCGCTTTCGCGTTCAAGCCTTGATCGACGAAGTACTGATGGAAGTCGTTGTCGTTTCGGAACAAGTCGCGGTACTGCCGCTTCTCGTCAGCCTTGCCCATCTTGTTTCCGACGAAGTGTCCTAAATCATATTGAAGAATCGGCTTCTTGCTGTTGAACTTGGTCCCCTTCACAAGATAGTCAATCCCTTTTTTGACCCATTCATAACGCTGGCGATAATCTTCAAATTCGGGGGAAACGTTGTAGCTGAGGTTGTGTGCTTGGTGCTGCCAAACGCTGATGAAGTGAGGCTGCAAGAGAGAGATTTGATTCAAGGTTGCAGAGAAGCGATCGAAGTATTTCTCTTCCTTGTAGTAATCAGCCTGGATCCAGAGGATACTCGAGGCGATACCTCGCATACCAAGGGTAGCCAACCTCATGCTCTCGCTGGTGGGGTCCAGTTTCCCGAGGTCTGCTTGCCCCATATTGTGACGGCTTCGCAGCTCCGTGATCTTGCCAGCACCCTTCGATGCCGGTTTCCCCAAAAAGTATAGGGGCAGCAGCAGCGCAACGATGATCAAAATGTAAACGATTTTGCGAACCGGATTGCGATTGTTCACGCCGCCATCTCCCGTGTCTTCAGGAAGAAGTAACTCACGATACAGGTTAGCAGAAAATATCCGAATGCGATGGTAAAATGTCGCCCGAGCAACCCCCCGAACAGATTCACCCCATATGCAACAAAGTCGGATGTTCCCAGCTTACCGAAATTCGGGACCGCATTCTTGAGCAAGCTGATGCCATAAACCAAAGTTCGGTCCACCGCTTGTATTGCGCTTTCCAAAGCAGGGTTTCCTAAATCCAATTCGACGGTCGATCCCGACTGGATGGGGATCCGGATCAACGATTCGACCGGTCTACCACCACTGGATGTATTCTTTAACATATCATCCACGAAAAACCCGAAGAACCCGAGTACCAGCGCAGAGATCGTGGCGATGATAGCGACCGGACCAGACAGGAAACATGAGAACATCACACCGAAGCAAACCACGATGAACATCTGCAGCCAGATGCTGATGTAGCCCTTGATGAAGTTCCAGAAGAAGTAGAGATCGTTGGGTCGCAGATACAAATCGGCAGCAGCCATTCCCAGGTA
>CAYXFO010000483.1:0-664 GCA_964464255.1 uncultured Pirellula sp. | reverse complement strand
GGTATTGACCGCGATCCTGACAGCGCACGACCACCTCAAAACTGCCATTCGGAGCTATATCTTTGAAAAAGTCTAACTCGGCTGGCTCAAACTTGTCGTCTTTATTTTTTCGTGCCCCCTTAACCTTGAGTGGCATCACTCGGCGATCGGTTTGGAACTCCTTGACCTTGAACGACAAACGTTCGGTCTCAACCTTGCCATCCAAGCTTCGGAAGTAAATGATCCCGCCGACAGGAGTCACGATATCCCCCTTGTAGGTTCGAAATGCGGAGATCGTCATGTCGTAACCGATGGCTTTGTCAAACAAATTGGGGGAGATGCCATCAAACCGCCAGACGGCGCTCGAGAGTGAGTCCCCTTCGATGTATTTCTGATACTCAGACATGTAGCCGACGTTATAGCCTTCGTTGGCTTCCCCGTCCCGACCGGTGAAGCTGAGTTGCTTGGCGTAGATCGGCACACGAGCGGTCAGGTCATTCAGTGGACCTTCGATGACATACTTGTCACCAACCTTTTTGACGATATGGCTGTGGCCTTTGTTCTCGTTGGTCTGTCCTACCCCGGACTCATTGAGGGTGAATGTGTGCCTGTGCCGTTGCACTCGGGACGTTTCCCCTGTTCGTCCTTCTGGATCGGTGGATACTATCTCGTGTTCGTGATAGAG
>CAYXFO010000482.1:0-3366 GCA_964464255.1 uncultured Pirellula sp. | reverse complement strand
TCTTTACGTCTTCAGCCGGGGCAACGGCGAATGCGAAGAAGTGTATTACGTCGGTCATAATCCCGGGACGATTGCCGTTCCACCTATCTGGGTCTTGGGTCAATTAATCGTTTTCGAAAACGCAGGGCCTGATCACGCGCTGATGCGCGTCATGAGTACGAACGAGGAGGGGCTCGGCTTGGCGATGGGTCAAAACCCTGTCCGCTTCAAGGGGCATGTTGTTATCGAACCCTTTATCGAAAGCCGACGCATGGCTGTCGCAACCAACTTGGGTGAAATAGCCATCTTGGATGTCGAGGTCACCAACCCCAAAGACAAGGTCTTCAAGATGGTGAACTTGGTTTCCAATGAAGCCAATCCGAAAGCCACGTGGCCACTGATGGCAGGGACCGATCTGTGGCTCGCATCCAATCGTTTGGCGCACTTCCAAATCCAAGTCACCGGTCAAAAGCTCAACTCGATGTGGATCAAGGAAGACGCGGACGAATTCACATCCCGGCCGCTCCGCTTTGGCGATGTGCTGATTCACTCTCGAGTAGTTCGCGGAAATGCAGGGGTGAGAGTCGCAGCGGTTGACCCCAAGAGCGGCAATCCTTATTGGGAATTGGATATCGGCAATCCCGTTGTCTATGCTGTGCCTTCTCAGCGCGGCATACTAGCCGTGACTTCTCAAGCTGCTGCCTACAGCATCGGAGAAGATGCGTTGCAGCCGACTGGCAAATCCACGGCGCCAGCTATGGCGATCGAGAACATGGGGCGCAATCAGCGTTCGATGTTGTTTGGCGCAACCACCCAGATCGATGAACAGCGGAGCGTACTGCTCAATTCCGCCCAAGGTAGCCAACTCTTAGCCATCGATCGAAACAAAAAATCGGGTGGCCCCACGCGACTTTTGAATTTAGATCTTTCAGGCTCCTACCCGATCGCGTCTCCCGTTGCTGTTGGAAACTCGATCGTTCTCCCACTGGAAAACGCCCAGTTGATGATGATGGATCTGGAGGTGGGAGCGCCTATCGGTACCCCTTTCCAACCGACGATTTCGGCTGGGGAGAAACCAGTCTGGCTCAATCCTATTCTCTTGTCGGACAAGCAATCGATCGTGATTGCAGACCAGAAACGGAATATTTACAAGCTATCGACGGGCAAACAGCTAAGAATGCTCAATTCGCAACCGCTCGAGCGCGTTTTGAAGGGGCGACTTGCAGTACTCGATGACGTCGTCGTGGGAGTGTCTCCGGGATCGACAGGGGATCACCTCGATTTTTACGAGAGTGGCGAACTGAAGAGGATTGCGGAGCTGAATTTCGAAGGCCGATTCGCTTGGGGACCGTTTGCGATCCAGCTGGACAGTCGATCCATCGGTTTGGCGTTCAGCGACATCGAAGGCTTGGTTGCTTTTGACTCGCAGGGCAAGCAACTTTGGAATATCCCGCTTCCACAGATGGTCTTAGTCGGCCAGCCAGCTCGGTTGGAAGACGACATCTTGTTGACCAGTACCCTCGGGGATTTGGTTCGAGTATCTGTTGCAGATGGACGGTTGATAGGTCGGTCCGCGACAGGCGAACCCGCAAGCGGCACTCCCCTTGTTTCACCGAAAGGAATCCTGGTGCCAGGAGACGAGGGAACTTTGATCGAGGTGCCTTTTCCCACTGCCGATAGCTCCAGCGTGACGGGCGCATCGCAATGAAAGATGGGTTCGAAAACGAGTCGATCTACTTATCGAAGGTCCATCGGATAACTGCGATGTTAGCGATGGCTATAGGGATGGCTTGCACTTCGGTGCAGTCCCTTGCTCAAAACACCCTTGAGAAGGTTCTCGAAGAGGTGGAAACGATTTCGTCGTTGCTCGATGAAGAACCGTTCGACGTAGTGACATTGACCAAGGAAGCGTCGGGTCGAAGCGTGAAGGTGGCTCCTATCGATTTCCCCAATCGACGCGTTCCGACCAATGTCAAGGAAGGTGAGAAGTTGGCGGTGACGATTTTGCTGTTCCCCACACGTCGCTATGAGGTGGCGTGGAAGGATGTCGCGAAAGTGTGGCTCTATGAACAGATGATTTTGGAGCGTGCAAAAGGATTGGTGTCCGAGCGAAACTATGGCGAAGCCTTTGAGCATCTGAATTTTTTGATGGTCAACTATCCGCAAACACCTGGCCTGAGTTCTTTGCGACAAGAGTTTCTGATCGAAAGCGCCGCGGATTTACTCAAACAAAAAAGGCTGCCTCACGCACTGGCTGTCCTTGAGGAACTGCAAAAAACCTTCCCGAATTACCAGAGGGAGCGAGTGCGCGGTTTGATCACCACGGTGTCCAATGAATTGGTTCAGACCTACTTTGACCGCAAAGATTTGGCCACTGCCAAAACCATGATCGCTCGATTGGACAAGGATTACAAAAGCGATCCGTTACCGGTTGTAGAGAAATGGAAGGGCAAGTTTCTGGAACTCGCCAATGAGTCTCGCGACAGAGCGATGCAATTGAGAGAGCAGAAGGATTACTTGGGGGCACGTCGCGAAGCAAAACGAATGCTCGAGATCGAACCCGAGATCGAAGGAGGGAAAGAGCTTCTTAGGGATCTTCTTAAGGAGTACCCGATCGCGCGGGTCGCAGTGTTTCAACAAGCCGACCAGCCCGATACGGCGGCCTTGGCCAATTGGCCAGCTTTCAGATCCGGCCAATTGATTGCCAAGCCTCTATTCGAGTTCCGTGGAACAGGTGCAGAAGGTGGGCAGTATCGTTTCTCGCTCGGCTCGTTCCAGCAGAGCGACGATCAGTTTGAAATCGATATATCGATTCAGAATGCAGGAACAGGAGGCGTCCCCAACAGCTTGGTCCTGTCTCAGTCACTGCTGAGGCGAGCGACGATAGGCAAGCCAGATTATTCTCCAGGTTGGGCTTCGATTTTCGATTCCGTATCGGTTTCTGGACCCGAGCGATTGAAGCTTCGATTTCGTCGCCCTCACGTCTTGCCGCAAGCCTTTCTGCAATGGCCTATCGAGCGGGTGGATTCGAATTCGGGTCCTCCCGGCGTGCTGTACAAACTCAAGGGAGATCAAGGACCGGTCCGACGATTCGAATGGGCACCCACGACACAATCCGCAGAATTTCAGCCCATGGAGATTCAAGAGATCCTCTACAAAGATCCGAACGAAGCGATCAACGATTTTCTGAGGGGGGACATCGAAGTCATCGATCGGCTTTTCCCGGCCGATGCAAGACGACTTCGCGGAGCAGCCGTGGCTCGATCGGTAACCGTCGAGAATTACGCGCTTCCCACCGTCCACATGCTTGTGCCCCGTCGCTCGAATCCCTATTTGGATGATCGGGAATTCCGACGAGCCTTGCTCTATGCAATCAATCGCGAAGCC
>CAYXFO010000481.1:0-3375 GCA_964464255.1 uncultured Pirellula sp. | reverse complement strand
GCAGCAACCAACCTAGGTGTGATTCCCCGTGGGTTGTCCGCGATTAGTAACCTTTCGATCGATCGCAATGAATCGTCTGATCTTTTCCTGTTCACATTAGTGGACACTGGTGTCCGCAGCATAAGTGTTATCCCGCAGGGTTTCGAGTATCAGATTGGGCCAGTTGGAGGTCAGGTTAACCTCGTCAATTCCAGGCTCTATCGAGATCTCTCGGTACAGATTGAGCGATTGTCTGGGGAGGTCGTTGCGACGGCAGGATCGCAGCCGAGCGGGATTGCGGAGATCATCTCGAATCCTGCGTTGAAGGCTGGAACTTATTATCTGAGGATCAACGGCACCAGCGGCGAGACCCAGCTGTATGATCTGGTGTTTGACGGTTCAGGTTCGTTGGGGACGAGTTCCGGGCCTGGTCCAGTCTTGATCGGCGTTCAGCCCAACAACAGCGAGTTGATCGAGAACGGTGCGATCCGCACGGTGGCTCCTCGCGAACTGACTTTCCGGTTTGATGACAAGCAGATCATCGATCCGGCGACTGTTTCTGGAATTCGAGTAACGCGTGCAGGGGGAGATGGAAGTTTTGGTCTCCCAAGCGCCGCATCTGATTTTGGAACCAACGGCCGCGTCGATATTCAACTGACTTCGAAGTTGGCTTCGGAGCCCTTGCGAGTGTTGGTAACTCGAGCGGACTTAGGGCTTGGTGTCGGACCTCAGTTGAGCTTGAACGGATCGGACGTTTCGATTGTACTGAATTCCAGGACGGGTTCTCAGATCACTGCGGATGCATTGGTCGGTTTGATCAACGCTACCAATTCTCCGGTTGCCAGCAAGTTGACAGCCCGCATCAATGGCGGCCTGCGAACAACATTGCTTGGAGCGGTGAACCCGACCTTCTCGCCGATTCAATTGACTGCGAACAATGATGAGATCATCGTTCCCGGCGCCGTGATCATCGGAGATACTCCGAATGAGAACGAAGTCACGCTCCGATTCGCGGATAACCTTCCTGACGATATGTATCGTCTAGAGATCTTTGGCTTCGATGATGCGACACGTGGCGTTGTTGGGTTGAGGAACATCGATGGTGATTTGTTTACACCTCGAGATCCAAACACTCGTCAGGACACCATCGAGTTTCGTTTGGACTTGGGTTCGAAGATTATCGGCGTTGTTCCGCAGCCTGTAACGCGAAACGCATCCGGTCAATTGCAACAAGCTCGGGACACGATCGTCGTATACTTTGACGACGAGAAGATGTTTGTGCAAAACGATGCGTTTGGTGCACCTGTACCCGGCAGTGTCGAAGATCCTCGCTTCTATCGACTCATCGAAACATTGGACACGGTTCGCAACACCGACGATTTTGTGTTGTTGCCGCTGTCGGCGACGTACAATGCGTCGGCCAATACGGTCACCTTGAAATTCCAGGGAGACGATATCGACAAGCTAAGACGGGGGGGGAGCAAGAGCAGCTTCCGTTTGCGGATCGGCACCAGCGAGGTGCTTCCTTCCGTACCCGCTAACATGTCAGTCGTGGAGAGAGGTTCGAGTTTCGACACCGCTGAGAACCTCGGCATCATTGGATCGACTCTGATTGCCCAAAGTAGCTTGATGCTGACCGGGCAAATCGATCCCGAGGCGCATGCGCTCGATTTGATTGGAAGCAACAACGATCCAGGTACCCGACGCGTACCGGAAGCGTTTGAAAACTACCTCAATCCGAACTTCACTGGTGACCGCGTCGCCGGTGTCCAGACCATCTACTACAACTTCAAGACCAATTACGGATCGGTGGGAACGGTTGCACAGTCCAATTCGATTACGGAGAAGCAAAAGGCGAGGATCCGAGAAGCATTTTCTCTCTGGTCAGACCGTATCGGTGTTCAGTTTGTGGAAACGCCTGACAGCGGCCTAACGATGGCGCTAGGCTCTTTGGGAGTTCTCACCGGTGCGAATGTGCAGCGTCGAGACAGCAACTTTTTTGGCGTCCGTATCGATCCAACCTTCCAAGATGGTTTGGCTGTTTTCTCGGCAGACAATACTTGGAATGACAACTATGGAGAAAACTTTACGAGAGCTACGGCGGCCAGTATCGGGTTGCTGCTCGGGTTGGCTAATGCGGGTGATGCCGACCCGTCGACCCTCATGAATTTCGACAACAGTTTCATCAACGGCGGTTCGGACAGAAACTTTGAGCCAGTCTTCCCAGGCAATTTAGACGTTCTGAGAGCCAGCTTCCTGCATCGACCCGAAAGCAGCGATATCGACCTCTATCGTTTCGATGTCGCGTTTGCTTCATCGGAAGCTTCTCGGCAAGGTGTGTTCGTTGCGGAAACCCTTGCAGAACGACAATCCAGTAGCAGTTCGCTCGATACCCGTTTGGCTTTGTTCAAGCAAACGCAAGCCAAGGCGGTTTCTAACCTCGGTGCGGGTGGGGGAGTTCAAGTAGAGTTCACTGCCGTAGCTCCCGGCAAACTCGGGAACAACTTGCAGGTCTTTATCACGCGAAGCAATCGCGGTGTAGGCCAAGTTCCGGGCGTTTTCACATTTCCCGACGCACCTCCCAACGCTATCGTTGTGGATCTGAATTCGACGGCAGGAAGCGAATCGACTTTGGAGGATTTCCTGACCGCTCTCACAAGCAACCCGGTGGCGAGTAGCTTAGTCACTGTCGACTTCAAGTCCGGAGATCCGTTAACAGTACTTGGTAATCGGGATATCACCTACTCGCCGATTGTACTCAACGGAGGGAGCATCGATCTGATCGCCCAGAACGATGATTACTTCAGCAAGGATTCGTTGATTCGGATGAACCTGGAGTCCGGTCGTTACTATATCGGAATCTCTGCTTCGGGGAACGACAGCTACGATGCAGCCATTTCCGACACCGGATTTGGCGGTCGTACTCAAGGGAAATACGATCTGCGTTTAACCTTCCGCGCGCAGACCGATGGCACAGACACGATCCGCGATGCTTCCAATCAGCCTTTGGATCTATCGGTCCCCTTGGATGGAGATGCCGATGGCACTCCTGGCGGTGTTTACAATTTTTGGTTTGATACCCGACCGCTTGATCGCGTGCTGAGCTTCAACGCGGGAGGTTCCTCGGATCTCGAAGGACGGATCGTTACGATCACTGGGTCCAATGGCGTGGTCCGACGTTTCGAGTTTAGTTCTGATCCTGTGGTTGGAACAGGCAATACCCGCATAACCTACTCGCTCACCAGCGACGCAATTGCATTGGCAGCGGCGTTGGCCAATGCGATCAACATTCAAACGAGCAGCACAGGGGTTACGGCAACAGCCAACCTGTCCAAGGTAACTCTGCAAGGAGAACGCTTGGTTCAATTGTCGTCGAATCTGACGGTGATCGACGTC
>CAYXFO010000480.1:0-3380 GCA_964464255.1 uncultured Pirellula sp. | reverse complement strand
GAATTCTAACTGTCGCGGAAGACCAAATTCCGGGATTTCTAACTGTCGCTATACAAACGACAAAGGGGATACGCTTCGGAAAGAGCTGTCCCTACTGACCGAAAGCTTGGTCAACCTCGAGCGAGCAATTGACGCCATTTCGATTCCCACGGGCGACGACGCTCGCGAAGTCAAACGTCTCGACTCACTTGCATCGCTCACAGAACAACAGACTCGCGACCTACGCCGTCGCAAAGACTTGCAAGAGCAGCTCGCGAAGATCCAAGCCAGCACTCCCGATCGAAAGACGATTCGAAAGGCAATCAAGAATCTCGAAGGCCTATGGGAACATCTCACAATGGGCGAGCGCAGCCGACTGATGTCCCAGTTGGTAGCAAGCATCGACCACGATCCAGCCGACAGCACGTTGTCCATTACGCTTAGCCCGCTCGGGCTGAAGTCATTTGCCACCAAGAATCCTGACAAAGAAGAAAGCGAGAAGTCATGAGCCACATCAAGTTCCAATTCGAAACGAGTTCGTCGTCCCATGGTCGACAACGCGTTAGCGCACCCAAGCCAAAGAAGTCCAGCGCACCGGCCAAGCTTCCTCACATCACCAAGCTGATGGCGTTGGCCATCCGACTCGAACATCTACTCGCCACCGGTCAAGTCAAAGACCAAGCCGAGATCGCCCGCACCGCCGGCATCACCCGTGCCCGCGTGACGCAGATCATCAACCTCACCCAGCTCGCCCCTGACATCCAAGAAGCAATCCTCAACCTTAAGCCCACCACCCACCACGTCCCCCGCTTCCGCGAACGCGAAGTGCGCACCATTGCGATCGTCCCAAACTGGGAGAAGCAACGGGTGCTGTGGAAGCAGCTAGTGAAGCGAAATGCGAACAGCAAGCCTTCGGAATAGTGGACCAGGTAAGCCTCATTAAAAACTAAAAACACCACGGTCGCAGATTCGAATCACACTAACTCCTGCAAACCGACAGCATCATGGATCAGGAACTCCACTTTCCCTGAGGTTACATCGTAGATTGCGCCAACAACGGCCAATTTACCTTCGTCAACTAATTTATTAATCGTCTGACTCATTTCGACGATGTTCCGAACTGTTTGGACAACGTTGCGGCGGGCGACGTCTTCGGCAAACTCGTTGCGTGCGGACTCATTGGTCGTCTCGATCAACTTTAACTTGGGCAGATCGATTGAAGGGTGAATCTCCTCCAAGATCGAATCGAGATGTTGACAACCCGTAGCCTCAACCCCAGTCTTACCCGCGTCAGCCAACTTCACGGCGGCGTGCACGGCACCGCATTTGGTGTGACCTAAGACCACGATCAGCTTCGAGCCAACGACGGCGGTCGCATACTCTAGACTGCCCAGGATTTTTCGACTGACGACGTTGCCAGCTACGCGAGCGGTGAATGCGTCCCCCACTCCCAAGTCAAGAATCGTCTCGACCGGCGCACGCGAGTCGATGCAACTGAGAATGGCGGCAAAGGGGTGCTGACCTACTGAAGTGGCTTGCACCTGACGTCCCAAATCTCGGGACAATCGCTTGTTCGTACAAAATCGCTCATTGCCATCTTGCAGGATTTTAAGTGCCTCGGCAGACGTCATCTTCTCCTGAAACTCGCGGCTGGTGAAATCGACAAACTGAATGGAGTTATCGATGGCGTACTCTTTGCGAAAGCCCTTCAAACTGACGCTGACTTTGTGAATGGGCGACTTCTTCACGAAATCGCGTATCATCGCCAAGATATCTGGATCGATGTAGTCTGAGTTACTTGCGTCCAGGAGGATCTGGGTCCCTGGAGCGGCCTCACGTAGCGCGCGTTCAATCACAGGTCGGTTCAAAAAACTGACTTGTTCCGCCAGTTCGATGTGCAAGACATCGCCGCCTGCGTGCTTCTCCATCACCTGTCGCAAAGGGCGACGTAGATTGCTATTAAGAATAAAGCCAATAGCGAAAACCAGACCCACTACGACTCCAATTAAGAGATCGGTTAGTAAAATCGCTGCAATAGTGACAATGAAGGGAATCAGTTGATATCTGCCACCTTGCCAAATGTGAACGAAGATCGCAGGCCGAGCCAACCAGGCACCGGTTACGATCAAAACGGCTGCTAATACCGATAGCGGGATGGCGTTGAATACATAGGGGATGACCAGGGCAGCAACCAGCAACACCACACCATAGAGAATCGTGCATAATTTTGTGCGCGAACCAGCTTGTAAACAGACCGCGCTACGCTCGATGGCAGCACTCATCGGAATCCCTCCGATTAAGCCGCACAAAGTATTACCGATGCCAACAGCAATCAACTCGCGATTAGGAGGACTCGGACGGTCCGATTGATCGATACGATCGGTCGCAGAAAGATTTAACAGAGTTTCCAACGATGAGAGGACAGCGATCGTACCCGCTGCAAAGTAAACCATCGGGTTGCTCAACTGGGCCCAGTCGGGAAAACGGAGCATCGACCCCCGGGCTGACTCGCCCTCCCAGACTGGCAATGAAATCAAGTGCTTGCCATCAATGAGCCATGATGGGCCAAGCCGATTGATCACGAAACTAGAAAGCAATCCTGCGATCACGCCAATTAACATGGCAGGCAACTGGAGCTTTTTCGACCGGTTCCAATACTGCAAGCCAATGATCGAAACGAGCGTTAAAAGTCCGACGGTAGCTGCTCCGACATGGACATCACCTTCGAAGAGTGATACCAGCTCTGTCAAGGTCGTGCGGCGATCGGGCTGCAAGAAAGCCATATCACCTTCAGGGTCGGTGTCGTGTCCGAGCAGGTGAGGGATCTGTTTCAGGATGAGAATAATGCCGATCGCTGCCAGCAGAGCATCCAAAACGCTGGACGGGAAAAAGCTCGATAGCCAACCCAGTTTCGCTATTCCAAAGACAATCTGCAGCAGACCCGCGATGATTACAGCCAAAAGGAATGTCTCGAACGAGTTCATCACACCCATGAGTGAAGCAATCGCCAAAGTCAAACCCGCCGACGGACCTGAAATGCTCGTTGGAGAGCCACTCAGCAAGCCGACGACCAAACCGCCAATGATGCCAGCGAGAATACCAGCGGTGGGTGGTGCCCCAGAAATCGAAGCGATGCCCATTCCCATCGGTATGGCCACACCGGCAACCACAATCGCGGCACCTAATTCGGTCAGTATGCCCGTCGTGAGTGGAAGCGTCGCGTCTGGTCGCAACGAATCATCAAATGCTGCTAAATCTTTATCAAGTTGTGTTTGATTTTCGTATTTCATAAAGACATTTCGTTGATTGCCGGAGCGGGTGAGTCACTTAGGATCTGCACCGCACTCCACTGTACTGAACCGTTCGACGGATCTAATTCGTTTTGGGACCAGGCTTTGTCC
>CAYXFO010000479.1:0-3383 GCA_964464255.1 uncultured Pirellula sp. | reverse complement strand
GATCTCCTTTGGGCTGATCTCCTTTGGGCTGATCTCCTTGGGGCTGATCTCCTTGGGTGGGAATGGGCTGGATGTCGTCTGGCGGTAGACTGCCGATGAATAGGGTGCTGCTCTCAGGCATCTTCGTGGGTGCGCAGCCATCGAAAATGACAAGATCGTATTTCGATTCGGCGGAAGCGGTGGCGTATTCGGGACTTGCAAGGAATACCGAGTTCTCAACAGTCACATCGGCGATTTGTTGTACGCGCGATGTTTTGAGGGCTGCTTCCAAGGCTGCATTGCCGCCGGTCACCAAAAGAATCGACATCTGTCGCGATGGACGGATCGCTGCATAGGCCACGTTATCGACCGACAACGCGTCCTTGTGGTCGAGCTCCAATCTCAGTTTGCCTCGCTCAATCCCTTGCATCTCGAAGCGAAGACCGGCTTCTTCCCCTCCATTTACCGACAGAGTACCGGCATCCAAGAGCACATCGTCCAAGTAGAGGGAGGTTGTGCATTCGACCGCTTCCCGTCCGGTATTGGCAACGCGTGCGAAGGCTTCGAGGCGATCGGGTTGTTCTTCATTGCGTTCAACAGCAAAGCCGACGATTCCTACATTCTCTGTCTCCGCGACTCCAACTGGTAGGTACTCGATTTTGAGCTGACCGTAGTCCGCTTCTCCCAAATCGCCGATCGCACCGTCGGTGACGAGATAGACGGTCGCGGGAACTGCATCGGCAACTTGCACGTCTTTATTGTCTTCGAAACTGACTCGGCCTGGATTGGCGAGCCCTGCCGCGGCGCGCAAGGCTTCGCGAGCATCGGTTGTGTGCGAGGTGACTTGGATCGAAGCAACAGCATCGAGCAGTCGTCGCTTATCGCTGGTAAAGCCTTGTCGAACATCGGCGCGATCGGAGAATGCGATCAGCATCCCGACATCATCGCTCGAGGTATCTTCGATCAGTTCGCGCACTTTTGCTTTGGCGACTTCGAGCCGATTCGGATCGGCATCGGTCGCACCCATCGAAGCCGAGTTATCGATGATGTAGATCCTGCGCTCTCCGATCCGATTCATGCCGCTCCAACCAGGTCGCAGGCATGCCAGGATGACGAATGCCATGAACAGCAGTTGAAGGATAAGCAGCAGGTTATTCCTGAGCCGCTGCCAGATGCTGTTCACATGCAAGTCCTCGATCGCGCGCTTCCAAAGCATGGTGCTTGGGACGACGACATCGCGCCTGCGCAGCTTGAGAAAATAGAGGCTCAGAATCGCAGGCGGAATAGCTGCGAGGATCAACCATTGCCAAGGGCTGAGCGTATTGATCCAGTTCATGAAGCCAGCCCTCTTCTATCGGACCAAACCGCGAGATCGGAGATACTCATTGACCAACGGCTCGATCGGTTGGTCGCTGCGGACCGACACATAGGTGATCGATCGCCGATTGCAAAATGTCCTCGCTTGCTCAACGAAAGCATTGAGCGTTTGTTCATAGCGTTGCAGCAACGATGCGGAGACCGAAATGTCGCGGCGTTCGCTGTCTTCGGAATCGAGGAGGGAGAGGTCGCCAACCAACTTGGGCTCCAGCTCTTCGGGACTCAGGATGTGGAGCAAGTAAACATCCATCTCGCGAGCGACCAACATTTTCAGTGCTGTCTCGTATCCCGTCTTGCTCATCAGGTCGGTAATCACGACGACGATCCCCTTGCCCGTGTTCTTCAAACAGAATCGTCGCATGACCTCTTCGGTAGTTGTCGGCGTGTCGGAGCATGTGGCACTCTCCAGGTAGCCGAGCAATCGGTGGGCGCTGGTCTTGCCTCGCACCACGACCGGTGATCCGGATCGTCCGAATGTGGATATCGAGACACGATCACCGCGACACAAGCCGATGTAGGCCAAGCTGGCGGCCAGTTGGCGAGCCACGAAGAACTTCGTCGGTGAGCCGAAATCCATCGATAGAGAATCGTCTACCAGTGCGTAAAAGTGAAGGTCTTCTTCTTCGAGAAAGAGCTTCAGGTAGAGTCGATCCATGCGGGCGAACAGATTCCAATCGATGAACCGCAAATCGTCGCCGGCAACGTAATTGCGGAAGTCCGCGAATTCGACACTCTGCCCTTTGCGTTTGCTGCGCCGTTCACCCTTCATCCGGCCCCGGAAGATTTTTCGGGTGACCAGTTCCATTCGTTCCAGTTTGGCCATCATCTCGCTGGACAACAATGGACCTCCAACCTGGCCTGTGGTCAGTGGTGTCGGGGGTGCTGTTGTTTGGGTGGTTTCCAATCGCGTCATGACGAGTATTGTAGCCTACGCGTTTAGTTTTTGTTTCCAAAACAGGCAACGGTCCCTTTGTCGGTGGCAACAATGATTTTGCCGTTGGAAATCGAAGGGGACGCGATCAGTTGACCGGTCAGGGAGTAGGTCCAGCGTTCTTCGCCGGTTCGAAGATCGAAGGCGTACAGTGTGCCGTCGAGCCCACCGACCCACACCCGTCCGTCGCTAATCACCGGGGAAGCATCGCAACGCTTTCGAACGACCGCCTCCCACAGCATCTTGCCGCTGTCGAACTCCAGTCCCAACACGCGGCGGTTGCGGGTGGTGACGACCGCAATGTTTTGGTGCGATGTTTCGCTCAGTACGGCAACCGCTGGCGAGGAACGGATCTCTTGCGATCGCTCGGCATCGGTGAAACTCCACTTCTTCGATCCCTTTTCGACGTCGAATGCGAGGACCTGTCCAGACTGAGTCGGCACGATGGCGGTCGCATCGAGCACGGCAGGAGTCGAGCCGCTAGGGCCTTCGAGCAACAACCCATCTCCCTCTGAGGAACCGGTCCGGATATTGATCTTGTGCAGTCGGCCGTCACACCCTCCGAGCAATGCGTAATCGTTCCAGAGGGTCGCGGCGGATCTCAATTGGTCTCCGGTAGCGTATTCCCACAACTGTTTGCCGGTCTTCAACTCCAAAGCGAACAGTTGTCCGGCTTCGCTGGTCAGCAGGACCATGTCATCGATAAAGTTCGCTCCGCCAGCGATGGCTTGTCCGAGTTCCGCTTGCCACAGCACCGTCCCATCCGCTGCAGAGAAGCAAAAGATTTGGCCATCGAAGTCACCGATCACGACTCGCCCGTCGCGATAGGCGGGAGAGACGATGAAGCCATTCTTTTGCTTGACTTTCCAGATCTCTTTGCCGGTAGCCAGATCCAAGCAGAACATACTCCCTTCCACATCGCCGATCCAGACTTTACCGTCCGCGATGACGGCATTTCCTTCGAAGCCCGACTTCTCGGGTTTGAATTCCCACAAGAGTTCGGGTTGGTTGGGGAGCTTTTCATCCGCGAAGCCGGTCGACCACGCATCGCCCCGAGCGGTGGGCCAATCCCCGGCCTGCAGCACCGAGGCCAGCG
>CAYXFO010000478.1:0-3384 GCA_964464255.1 uncultured Pirellula sp. | reverse complement strand
ATAGGGGGTTGAGATGAATCTTTTCCGTGGCTTCCTGAATTCATGCGGGATGTTCCTGGTTCTCGCAAGTGGCAATGTCGCCGTCTGCCAAAATATCCGCGCGGGGGTCGCCAAAGTCGACATCACAAAAATCGAGGCCGGGCCAGTCAATGACCCGCTCTACGCCAAAGCGATCGTGATTGCCTCCGGGAAGTCAACCATCGTGCTAGTGAGTGTCGACGCCGTCGCGATCGGCGAAATCGGCTACATCAAGAACGACTACTTGCCCACGGTTCGCAAACGGATCGAGACCGAGCTCGGGATTTCTGGCCAGCAACTCGTCGTCAACGCAAGCCACTGCCACGGCGTGGTCTGCGATGACGTTGCCGATCGAACCGTCGAAGCGATTCGCTTGGCGAAAAGCCGCATGGTTCCGGTCAAGATCGGGTCGGGCATCGGCACCGAGGACCGGATCATGGAGAACCGGCGACTTCGCATGAAGGATGGTCGCGAAATCGATGTTAGGCACGCTTATTCCCTTCCACCCGACGATCAAGTTGCCGGGATCGGGCCTGTTGATCCGAAAATCGGAGTGGTTCGATTCGATCGCTTGGATGGTACTCCCATGGCGGTTCTCTACCAATTTGCATGCCATCCTATTCAGGGTGCAGCCAGCGGTAGCAACACCGCAGATCTCGTAGGTGCTGCATCGAAAGTGATCGAAGAGAATCTTGGTAGCGATTGCATGGCAGTCTTCTTCCAAGGATGCGGCGGGGACATCAATCCGATCCTGTACAAGGACGTGCGCCAACCTCGAGACGCGAGTTGGCATGGCACGCTGCTCGGGCTCAGTACCCTTCAAGCGGTTCGAAAGATCGAGACGCGGCAGGATGCTGCGGTTGGCAATGTCTTCGCGACGATCGAGGTGCCGCGAGCGAACCTGGAGCCGCGAATCGCAGAGATGGAGATCGAACGCGAGCGATTGGTCAACAATCTCCGAGGCACGAGCCTCAATCTGAAAACATTTCTCCCACTCGTCGTTCAGTACGAACTCGATCCAGAGCACCCTTCGTATTACTCGCACCGATATCTGCTTGAGAAGGAGCAAGGGCGCGACGACCTGCGTCGCCTCGATGCAGAGAACCGAAAGAATATCGCTGCTTACATCGAAAACATCCAGACGATGGAGTCACTGACGCGTCTGCAGACGAATCTCGCGCTGTTGCGCAAACATCATATCGACAACACGACGGCACCGAAGCGGACGATCGACGTCGAGGTGTGCGGCATCCGGCTCGGGGACTTTCGGTTAGTGACCTTTCCGGGGGAGTTGACCGTGCAGATCGGCCTCAATATTCAAAAGGCCAGCGGCGTTCCTCAAGCGTTTGTATCCGGATACACCAACGGCTACATCTACTACTGCCCGACGGCCGAGCAGCTGAGGAACTTGGGTGGAGCTCAGGAAGACAGCGATTGCATTCTCGATCCAGAGTGGCAGCAAAAATTCGAATCCCACGCGATCAAGACGCTTCAAGGGCTGTGATCATTCTGCCCGCATGTTGCGATTGCCACTCTTAGTCGAGATTCTTTGAGTCGAGGCTCTTTGAACTCAGTTGATCTAGGCGTCGGCTGATGAGCATCAGGACAACAAACCAACTGATTCCAAAGATGGCTGGAGCCCAAAACGAGATCAGCGGTGTGACCAACCCGAGCATAAAGAAGCAAGCACCGATGACATAACAGCCACCCCAATATTGCCTGCCGAGCGCTGAGAACAGGAATCCGCTAAACAGGTGGAAGGTTGGGTAAGAGTAAAAGTAATCGAGGTTGCTCAGTTCCCCTTCCAGCCACTTCTTTTCGATCGAGATCATGACATGGAGATAACACGCGACGAAGAATGCGATCCACAGTGAGAGCATTTGCAAGATCGCCGGGTGAAGGGAAGTCATCCAGAGCTTGCGATTCCGTGCAAGCACAGCGCCGAAGACTACGGTCTGCAAAACACGCGATGCTAGGATCCATTTCAATTGGCCGGTTGAGCCGAGAATTTGGATCGCGACTTCAGTACATAAAACGATCACGGAAAAGGAGCGGATAATGCTGCTCCAGGCTCGCATTTGTTCGTCATCGCGGCTCCGTGACACCAGTTGGAACAAGCGGTTGCTCCAATTGGAATTCGAGGCGATCACAGATTCCCCTTTCAGGTATCGGTCCAGATCTCGGACGAGTTCTGTTGTCGAGGAGTAACGTAAACCGATACTTTTCGAAAGGCATTTCAGCGCGATCGCTTCGAGATCGTTTGGGACGTTTCGATTGAGGAGTCGGATTGGGACCGGGTTCTGTTCGATGACTTGCATCATGGTGTCTATCGGGTTCGCTGCCTGGAACGGTGGTCGCCCGGTCAGCAAGCAATAGAGGATCGCTCCCAACGAATAAACGTCCGAAGGACATCCGACTTCGCTTGTTTTGCCTGAGGCTTGTTCCGGGGACATGTAGCTGGGAGTTCCCATCACTGCGCCGGTACGTGTCAGTCCGCTATCTTGTTCTGTTTTTCTCGCAAGACCGAAATCGGTGATCTTTGGTTCCCCGTTGGCGTCGAGCAAGACGTTGGCGGGTTTGAGGTCGCGGTGGATCACTCCTTTGCTGTGCGCGTAAGCGATCGCCTCCGCGATCTTTCGGGTCATTTCCGCAGCTTCTCGTGGAGGCAATGGGCCTCGAGAAATCCGATCGGCAAGGCTTTGGCCTTCGATAAAGCCCATGGCAAAGTAGTGCATGCCATCGTGCTGGCCGATTTCGAATACCGGCACAATCCCCGGATGATCGAGAGTCGCTGCGGCCTGCGCTTCGGTGAAGAAACGAGAGATCGCCTCTTCGGACGCGAATTCCCCAGAGAGAATCATCTTCACCGCGACAATGCGATTGAGTTTGCGATGGCGAGCTTTGTATACCACTCCCATACCTCCTCGAGCAATCTCGCCGAGGATCTCGTATTCGCCTATGTACTTGGCCGATTGCGACGACGACGCAATCAGCTCAGACGCAGCCACAGCGGACTGAGGTAGCGTTACGGCATCGGCCGTGTTTGCATGATCGCTGTAAGGTAGGAATGATCGACCAGAGGGGGACTCAGAAGGAGCCTCAGCGGGTGGAACCGTGTCGTAATCGTGATCGGGACGGTTAGGCATCGCGGTAGGGGTGTGATGTGTCGGCAGACTCCAATGGCAGATCCATGAGCATATCGAAAAGGCGAACGGGGGAAATCTCCGGGAAATCGAACGGATGAAACTTCCGACCCGTTTTTTGTCCCAAATCCTTTGCCCTTCGGATTTGTACCAAGGCTCTTCTTTGCCATCACCGAAACTGCGGGGGACACACACCACCGCGATAGCGAATGAAATGCTGGCA
>CAYXFO010000477.1:0-3387 GCA_964464255.1 uncultured Pirellula sp. | reverse complement strand
CGGTGCGGTCGCTGCGATCTCTTCCTGATAAATCTCGTACCCAAAGGTGCTTGCGGGCGGAATGTAACCAGGCTGCCAGTCATTGGTGAGCGTGGTAACAAAAACAGGTCTCGGTGCACATCGCTCGCGCAGCGTGGTTTGAAGAACTTGATACAGCTCCCCCGGGACAAACACCCAAATCGCATCCCCGACGCATCCCACTTGCACCTTCAAGGGATACAAATGCCCCGGAGCAAGATGATGAAGACGATTCAACTGCCGTGTTCGCTGTTCCACTTGCGCTCGGCAGTCGCGAATCCGTTTCGCATCGTTCGCCTCGCGAGCGAGTGTCTCTTCCGCAAGCCAATGGTCGCGTTCGCGGGAAGTCTGTTCGATCGTCGGCAAGTCATGTCGGTAAGGCAAATCCACCACGAACTGTTCCCATTGCCATCGTCCAATTGCGAGCTCGGTTTGCTCGTCGATCGGTTCATGTCGCCATGTGCCGATCGCTGTTCCCGAGATCACGGGGCCAGCGTAACGAAACGCCGTCCCAGGCGGCGGTATCGTGGCCAGCGTGGAAAGAGCTGAATATCCAACTTGTTTGCCGTTTCGATCGGCAATGGCGGTGTCACCAACGAAGCCTTCGCGCGGACCCAGATCCCCGGAGGCACCCTGAAGGAACAAACATAGGCCGCCAGCGTCCCGTTCGATTACCTCCTGCATGGCGCCGACCCAATCGGGACTGATCAAGGTGTTGTCCCATGCTAAGGTCGTTGGATGGCATGCATAGTTGACGATGGTTCCAACGACGTTGCCAGCGGTATCGGTAATCTTCGCAATCAACAACGTATCATCGGCGCGTCCATCGGGATGGAAGCCGCAGACGAATCGTTTTCGCTCGGCATCATAGAAATCACGATGGCGAGCCAGATCGCAGCGACCGGTTTGATAGACGATAGCCACCGGAGCGACGCGCTGTTTCGCTTCGCGGGCTAGCGTCCCGATTTTTTCCGCGAGTCCGTCAAGATAGGGGCCGAGCAATTCGCCTCCTGGCAATTCGCTTCGAGTCCGCGACATCCAACCCGCCCCGTGCGTATGCGTCAACGTGACAAGAATGTTGTCGTACTGAACACCCGTCGCCTCCTGAATCGATTGACGAATGCGGTGCAGTTCCTCGCGATCGAGGATGCAATGATCGAGGCTCACAATGACCTGTGGTTCTCCAGGTATGTTGGCTGCGGGTTCAAGCCATAGCAGCGTGGCATGGAGCGGACGATGCACGCCGGTTGCTCGATCATGCAACGCGGCTCCCCACATGCGATGGTAGATACCCACTGGAGGAGTAATATCGCGACGGGCCATCGCGGCTCTGCATCGTGCCTGAGGCGTCTTAATCACGGTCATCATGATCTCCAAAGAGAGTTCCTTGCGGATTCAACAGCGCCCAACACACCGCGTCGATCGCCATCACTCCCGCGAAAAGAAAGAGGATCAAGTTCCAGTTCCCCGTCTTCGCAACCAGCCAGCCTGCGGTGATCGGGAATAAAGCTGCCCCGATGTTGCCGCACATGTTCATCGTACTAAAGACCGTAGCAACATGCCTCCCTCCATAGCTGATAGCGACCGTGTAGCCGCTCACCCCGCCAAAGGTGGCGCAGAATGCTCCGAAGGTGATCAAAGCAATGCTTTGATTGATGTCCTGTGCAAAGTAAGAGAGGACGATCAGCAACGAACATGCCCCCATCCCCATCACGGCGATCCCTTGTCGACTCAGTCGTGAATTACCGGTCCTCTGAAGCAACCAATCGGAAAAGAAGCCGCCTGTCAAACTGCCGATCACTCCTCCAACGCCCGCGACGGTGGTCAGAATCCCCGAACCCAGCAGCGATACATCGCGCGTCTTCTGCAAGAAGGTTGGAAACCAAGTCATGAAAAAGACCATGCCAGCGGCTCGAAAGAATTGCTGACTACATAAGAGGACCATCGGCAGACTCGAGAGCAATCGCGACCATTCCACTCGCGATCGCGGTGCATTGCCTCTCTCCGTGGCCGGAAGCTTGCGAGCTGAGATCAACGCGAGAAATATCGTCGTCCAGAGAAGACCCGGAATCGCATAGGCTGCCAAGAGCAAACGCCATCGATCGATCTCGAGAGAACTCGCCCACGGCGAGATCGCTTCCAAGATTCCAGCAGCCAGCACCGGTGCAATCGCGCCGCCGATCGTCATGCCTGAAGCCAAGAGCCCTGTCGCGCGGGCTCGCTCGGTTTCCGGGAAGATGCGGCCCAATGCTTTGGCAGCGCTCGGAAATGCCCCCGCCTGCGCTGCACCCATCAACCCCCACGTCAGTAAAAGCGAATAGAAACCGGTCGCAAACGCGCTCAGCAATGTCGCCAGCGACCATGCCACACAAAAGAGGACGAGCGAACGTCGACTCCCAAGCCGATCGGCGATCGCACCACCAGGGATCTGCATCATGGCATACGCAAAATACCACGCAGATTGGATCGAACCCATGTCCCGAGCCAGATCCTCGAATTGAAGATCTTTCGCAATCTCCGTAGCGGGAACGCTGAGGGCAGCCCGTTGGATATAAGCGATCGCTGCCGAAGCGCAAAGCAGCGCGAGGACTTCATAGCGTCCGCTGCGAACTTGAGCCTCGTCATGGGGGACGCTTGTCATGCACGGCTCCTACGCATCGGATCGTAACGACCGCTGAAGCAATGCGAAGAGCCGATCGATCTCTTCGCAGGTCTCCGGATCGAGTTCCCATCCAAAGGGTTCGACTCGCAGTGCATTGCGAAACAAGCCCCGTTTCTGCAGAAGGTATTTTTCGATCGCCAGAAAGCCATCGAGTCCGGCTTGTAGTTGCAACGCCGTCATGGCGCTGATCGGCAGCGACAACTGATAGATGCGTTCCTCGTCTCCGGATTGCAAGGCTCGCCACAGCGCGACGATCGCATCCAACAAATCGGTCCCAGGCATCGTGCCGACAATACCTCGACGGTAGCAGTCGACTAGATTGATTCCTCCGGAACCTTCGAAGATACGAGCGGTACCGTGACTGGCATCGCGAAGCTTGGAAAGATTGGGGCCCAGTGGACTCGCCTCGGGCTTGAAGAAGATGCGGTCCGCACCGAACTCATCTAGCAGTCGCAGGTACACCCCCAAATCGATCGCGGCACCGACATAACTCGATGCATCTTGCACCACCAGCGGAATCGAGATCCCTCGCGCGATCGCGGCAAAGTAATCTGCGGTGCGGGCACCATTCAAGGAAGTCGCCACCGGTGGAATGGCCATGACGGCACTCGCTCCGAGCCCTTCGGCATGCGAGGCGAAATCGAGCGCCTCGCGGATACTCTCAGCACCTACGCTCACGACTGTGAAGCCGCGTCCTTTGGCCGATC
>CAYXFO010000476.1:0-3394 GCA_964464255.1 uncultured Pirellula sp. | reverse complement strand
CCCTCGACTTTCAGCTTGGGAAGCTAACACTCTAGCCACTGAGTTACACCCGCAGATCATTCAACAATAACGCTGATCCCATCCCCGTGCAATGCCCGCGCCGGTCGACTACCTGCGAAGGGTTGGCTCGAGGACCAAGACTCTGCCGCGTTTAGGAAACTCTGCGTACGATTGAGTCACACGATATCCATCGGGCAAACGGCCCTGGATCTGCTCCAGCGATTTCTCATTCAAAACAATCACCGGCCGCGGATCACGATTCAATCGCTCAAAAAGAGTCGGCAAATCCGGCACGAAATCGACTGCGTTATTCGCATAGAATACCATGCTCGGTCGGAAGTAACCCAAGACCGCAATCGATGGCGGCGCATCCTTGTCCCGAGGTGTCTCAGACAACGCCGATGCGATATCCTGCGGAGTCTGGTGTCGGTCGGCCAACGGCACTAAAACTTGCCAAAATAAGACCATCATCGTGACTGCCGTCGCTGCAAAACACGGGATCAAAACCCTTCTTCGGTGCCATCGAATCATTAGCGAGCCAACCATGCCTCCGATCAACAGCGGCACACCCAGGAGACTCAACCACCTCACCGTATGCCAAGTGGCTTCATCGAACCGCAACCCATCGAGCGATTGAATCGCCGAACGACCCGATGCCGAAATCAATGGAACTGTGAACACGAGCAAGCCGACTAGTATCAGGCAAATCCAGCCCACACTCTGCCACCACGACTCCGATCGACTCGGACTCGCTGACCAAGAAGCCATGTACGATCCGATGATGATCGCAAACGCAGGATACGACGGGATCACATAGTTTGGTAGCTTCGTACTGGCTAACGAGAACACAGTCAAGTAGACCGCGATCCACATGGTGACCAGCAACCATCCTCGCACGCAAGCTATTCGGCTCTCAAGTCGAAACCATCGCAACGCTGTTGGGATTGCAAACGCACTCCAAGGGTATAAACCGATTAAGCAAGCGATGACATAGTAATATATGGGACCGCTGTGATTGTCCATCGATTGCGAGAATCGCTGGAAATGATGGACTCCGAGAAACTCGCCGAGAAATCCGCCACCTGTCCGCCACTCCATCGCGATGAACCAAGGGCCGGAGACCAAACAAAGAACTGCCGCACCCGTGATCGGTCGCATACCCCAAAGCACTCGACCGATAGCGACAGGATTGAATGTCTGCCACGTAATCCGAAGCCGATTGCGAGATCGCGTAACGGCAGGTGCAGACATGGCAACGAGCCAAGGCTCGAGTATATGAACACTCGCAAGTATGGTGAATGGAAAGGCAAGCCCGATCGGCCCTTTGCTCAAAACCGCGAGCCCCATCGCTGCATAAATGGCCACCCAAACCCTCCAACGAATCACAGGCGGCTCAGCGGGATTGGCAAAAACCTGCTTTGCCCGCAGCGCGTCGATGCTCCAAAGTGAAATCGAGAGAAGCACGAAGAAAGTCAAATGTGCATCTGCTGTCGCAGATCGGGAGACCACGGTGAACATCAAGCAGGATGCCATCACAAGCCCTGCGATCAGTCCCGAAGTGCGATCGAAAATTCTTCTCCCTAAAAAATAAACGAGCAGGACGCTGCCGAAACCAAAGATTGCGGAAGGTAGCCGAGCCGAGAACTCCGATACACCCAACGCATGGAATCCGAGCAGCATTCCCCAAAACATCATCGGGGGCTTGTGCGCGAACAACTGCTCGTTGAACGTAGGCACAATCCAATCGCCTCGTTTGTACATTTCATGCGCGACGGTCGCGTAGTAGCCTTCGTCTTGATCCCAAAAGCGACTGTTACCCAACTGCAAAAACAAAATCAAAATCGCTGCTGCGAAGAGAATCGCAATGTCTCGTAGCGTTGATCCACATCGGGTGGCATGCGCATGGGTTGAATCGGGAGCAACCCGAGTCGCAACAGATGAAGCGAGAGTTGCATCCGCCATTTACGCTGCTCGCCTCGGTGCCTGGGTCGGTATACGGAGGATGTTGCCGTCTCGTTCTTCAACGGATCCAGTTGCCGTTACGCGGGGGCGTTCAAGCATCCAAATCGATCGACTGCTGTCTGATGGTATCTCGACATTGCAGGTCTCCGATACGATGTAGAGTGGCCGTTGTTTGGACTCCTCAAAGATGCGACCAACGTAATCACCGATCAAGCCTACGGCCACTAGCTGGATGCCGGTAAGGCATAACTGGAACGCGGTCCATCCTATGGTTGCAACGGATAATGGAAGCCACTGCAGGACTGCCATAGGTACCGCAACAGTCGCCAAAAAACCGCATGCCAGAAGAGCCCAGCCTGCGTAGACGCACGCTCGCAAAGGAACGGTCGATGACGAAGAAATCGCAGTCCACGCGAGTTTGAGCAATTTAGAGGCTGGATACTTGGTTTCGCCGGCAACACGCGCAGGGCGATCGAATTCTATGAATGCCTCGCGAAGCCCGAGCCATGCGACAAGCCCTCGCATGAATCGGTGTTGTTCTCGAAACGCTCGAATCGCATCGACTGCATTGCGGCTGAAGAGCCGAAAGTCACCGACCTCGGCTGGGATACGCGAGTCGATCGCCTTACGCATCAGGCCATAGAATGCGGAAGCTGTCTTCTTCTTGAACCACGACTCGCCAGCGCGGCTCATCCGTCGACATGATACGACGTCATAGCCCTCGCTGTATCTGTCGAGCATCCGCTGCAGCAATTCCGGCGGGTCCTGCAGATCGCAATCCATGACAACTACGACATCGCCTCGAGCGCAATCGAGCCCTGCAGTCATCGCGGCTTGCTGCCCGAAATTGCGACTAAAGTTCACAAGCTTAACACGATCATCGGTGGCCGCATGCCGCCGTACCCAATCCGCAGTCCCATCCCTACTACCATCATTGACGATGATGATCTCATGCTCGTGATCAATGTGTGAGAGTACTTCCGAAAGAGCGTCGAACAGGTGAGGCATCACATCCTGCTCGTTGTACACAGGAACTACGATCGAAATGAGCATGATGATTATCCCGTCGTCGGTTATGGGCTCTTGGACCATCTCGAACTGCGCCGCACTGCGGACCTGTCTACGTCCGCAAGAGCAAGCAAATCTGGTTGCGCGAGGGTATAGCAAAGATGCGCAAAAGAGGTCAATGTCGAAGAGCCAATCCAACTATCCAAATACAAGGACAGGCATTGCATAGCAAGAAGGCTATGCTAGCGATTCCCAGATGCCGCACCACACGCTCTCACACCAAAAGCCGACACCAAACGCCGAGACATGCACTGTGCGTTTGCTAGCAATCCGCAAGCGCACCATGTAGCAATGCCTGTCCAAGTTTTGCAAGTTTTGGGTGATTCACTCTTCATAGACGACAGTAGTCGACCTACCGAATAGT
>CAYXFO010000475.1:0-3396 GCA_964464255.1 uncultured Pirellula sp. | reverse complement strand
GCGACCTTCTCGGCGTCTTCCTTGGAGACCTGTTCCTTGATCTTGGCGGGCACGCCTTCGACCAACTTCTTGGCGTCCATCAGAGATAGGCCGGTCAAGTTCTTGACAACCTTGACGACGTCAAGCTTCTTGTCGCCGAAGGAGGTCATGACGACATCGAATTCGGTTTGTACAGCGGCTGCGGCAGCCGCGCCGCCACCACCTTCGGCAGGTGCGGCCATGACGACAGCGCCACCGGCGGCAGCTTCGATGCCATGCACTTCCTTCAAATAATCACTCAGTTCCTTGGCTTGCTTGAGCGTCAGGCCGACGATCTTCTCGCCTAAGGTCTTGATTTCTTCCGCGTAAGCGGTTGCTGACTCGGACATTGCTAACGATCCTCAACTTGGAAAAAAACACACACAAATGAAACGCACCGGCGAGAATGAAAAACCGGCTAGTTCGACACGTACACGATAAACCTGTCGTCGCCGACAGGCACTGAATTGACTATCCCTCGCTTCCCTCGCGGTCTTCGACCATCTTCTTGACTTGCCCCGCGATCTTGCGGGCTGGTCCGACCAGCTGCCCGGAGAGGGTGCTGCCCGGTGAGAGGATCTGACCGACGAGCATCGAGATTTGTTCTTGGCGGCTGGGCCACTTGGACACCTTCTTGACTTGGTCGGCGGACATGGCTTCTCCATCCATGACCCCTCCTTTGATTTCCAACTTGGGGAAACTTCCGGAGTCGACCAGCTTGGTGACATTGCGGACCAGAGCGACGAAATCTTCACAGCCCCAGATCACCGCCATGCTCCCCGACTGGTTGTCGAAGGCAGGGCGAAGAGAGGTTCCTTCGGTCGCTCTCGCAGCGATGGTCCTCTTGACCACCAACAGCTTTATCCCTTGATCGCGGAGCGATTTTCGGATGGCGTAGTTCTCGCCGCCGGTCATCCCGACGACATTCGCGACGATCGCGTCTTGAACTCCTTGGAGTCTATCTGCGATATCGCGGCTGACCAATTTTTTAACAATTTTGCTCATGTGGAAACCTCGTTTTACATCGACACGCGAATGCTCGGGGACATCGTCGCGCAGATAGCGATCGACTTGATGTAATTTCCTTTGACTGAATTCGGCTTGAGCCCTTGCACGTACTGAATGAACGCGCCGATGTTCTCAACCAGTTTGCCTGCATCGAAGCTCAGTTTTCCGACGACGGCGTGGACGTTGGCACCCTTATCGTTTCGGAACTCGACTTTACCGGCCTTGTATTCCTTGACTACTCGAGCGACATCGTTGGTAACAGTCCCTGCTCGTGGCGATGGCATCAAGCCTCGAGGTCCGAGCACTTTACCGAGCGGACCGACCATGCCCATCATGTCGGGAGTGGCGATACAGACATCGAAGTCGAGCCATCCTTCTTTGATTCGCTTGGAAAGTTCATCTGCACCGACCGCATCGGCGCCAGCTTCTTCGGCGATCTTGGCCAAGTCACCTTTGGCGAACACGACCACGCGCTGCACTTTTCCGATCCCATTGGGTAGGACCACCGATCCGCGGACGATCTGATCGGCTTGAGCCGGATCGATACCGAGGTTCATATGTATCTCCACCGTTTGATCGAATTTGCG
This sequence comes from uncultured Pirellula sp., assembly GCA_964464255.1. Lineage (GTDB taxonomy): Bacteria > Planctomycetota > Planctomycetia > Pirellulales > Pirellulaceae > JBKCUI01. The sequence goes on along the minus strand of CAYXFO010000475.1, from coordinate 1,783 downwards.
TGCGGGGAACTTCTTGAGAGTTTCCACCGCCTGCGGCAACGACATCGGAGTCTTGCCTGGCGCCTTGGCCAGCATCGTCTTCATTGCTTTGGTTGGTTTTACCATTCGTAATTTCCTTCGATTATCCTACGACCTCGATCCCCATGCTTCGCGCGGTTCCTTCGATCATGCGTCGAGCATGTTCCAGGTCGCGGGCGTTGAGGTCGGCCATCTTTTTGTTGCAGATATCGTCTACTTGAGCCCGCGTCACCTTCCCCACTTTGGTCTTGTGAGGTTCCGCAGAACCGCTGGCGATCCCAGCCGCTATTTTGAGCAGAGCCGAGGCTGGCGGACTCTTGGTGATAAATTCAAAACTACGATCGGAATAGCAGGTCACCACGACAGGGATCGGAGTCCCGTTGTATTCGCGTGTTCGTTCGTTGAACTGAGACACGAATTGACCGAGGTTGATCCCGAACTTGCCGAGGGACGTTCCCACGGGAGGTGCGGGAGTGGCTTTGCCACCCGGCACCTGGAACGCGGCTTTTCCTGTAACTTGCTTCGCCATTTCAATGGATCCAAATATGGATGGTTTCAGACTCAGTCGCCTGCTCGACGCGAGCGGGCGTTACAACAATTCGATCTGCCAGTGATCCAGCTCGACCGGGGTGCTGCGTCCGAAGATGTTAATGATGACTGTGACTCGACCGTTGGCTTCGTCGATGCGATCGACGTCCCCTTCGAGACTCTGGAAATTACCTTCCTTGACTCGAACCCGATCCCCTGAGCGGAACGGAATCGAAGTCTTCGGAACATGCTCCTCGTCGACATCGGGGTGAACCAGCTTAATGATCCGATCGACATCCAAATCGGACATCGGAGTCGGCTTGCCGTACGTGCCGGTGAAATCGCCGATGCCCGGCGTCTCACGAACGAGGAACCAAGTGTCATCATTAATGACCATTTGGATCATGAGATACCCAGGATACAGCTTGCGTTTGACAACGCGTCGCTTGCCTGCCCGGGTGAATTCCACAACGTCTTCGGTGGGAACCAATATTTCCCCGAAGCACTTCTTAAAGTTGGAGAGCTTGATCCGCTTTTCTAAAGCTTCGCGAATGGTGTCCTCACGGTTGAATGCAACCTTGAGGATATACCACTGCATGTCGCCTTGAGCTGCGTCAGCCCCTGTGGATGGTGTGGAACTACTCACTCGTAAACCTGCGCCAGTACGGACGAATCACCAAACAGTCATTTCTTTCGGTACACATGCCGATCGCCAAACGACCGCTGGTCAATCTCCTGGCGATTTGGCCTGCCGCGACGACACAGTCATCTCAGAAGGCCCGCCAAAAAATCAACTAACTTTGAGGATATCGAACAACAATTGCCAGAACGCGTCGTAGCAAAAGAGCAATATCGCCAAAAATGCCATGGTGAATATAACGACCATGGACGCTCTGTAAAGCTCAGTTTTTGTCGGCCAGGAAACCTTGCTCATTTCCGCTTCGACGGCGATGAGAAAATCCGCAAACCGTGGCCAGTTAACCAGTCGATAGCCGAACCACATCCCTGCGGCAACCAAAGTCAACGGCAGCCAGTATCGAGCCGATTGCCAGAAGCCTGCGTTTTCGCCCGAGGCGGCCGGGGTACCCCAAGCTCCCATGGCTTCGAACAGTTGCCATCCCCCCAACCAACAAGCCAACCAAATCGCCAGACAGGTGAGTTGGCGAACGATCCGTCCTTGTTTTTGCTTGTAAAGCGTCCCGGTCAGCAGTTCGCTTCCCAAAGAACGGTTCAGGGT
>CAYXFO010000474.1:0-3410 GCA_964464255.1 uncultured Pirellula sp. | reverse complement strand
TTTTTGACCAAAGCCGAGGTGCCGACGTTGAACTCATCGCACTGTATCGATACGGTGACGGACTGGTCATCCTCGGTGGCCCCGAGCAAAGCGTTTTCAAATTGGCCTTATCCGCAACACAAGCTTATCCATATGCGGAGTCCATCAATGCGTGGAGGTCCCCGCACTGTAGCGTGTACCGCACTCGATCGATTCACTGCATCTCTTATCCAGAAGAGGGGCGAAAAAAAAGCCCAAGTTTCCCTGGGGTTTGACGTGATTTGTCATCTTCTGTCCGACGCTGGCTTTTCCCTTAGAATGGGCGAAGAGGGACTCGAACCCCCGACATCCACTTTGTAAGAGTGGCGCTCTAACCAACTGAGCTATTCGCCCTTATCACGATCCTGAGTGCAGTTCTGAATCTTTCGGTCGAATTTCAAACCGATAGGACCGAAACGATCCACAAACAAGGAATTCGAGAGGTCTACATGCCTGTAAGACGGATGCGGCGCGACCGCCGTTCGGCCCGCTGACGGCTCCGACGCTTGATTTCACTCGGCTTTTCGTAAAATTCCCGACGACGCATCTCTTTCTTCAGCCCGCTCCGCTCCACGAGTTTCCGAAAGCGACGCACCGCCTCCTGAATCGTCTCCCGATCGCGGACCTGCAACCTGACCATGCAAAACCTCCAAAATCAACAGAATTGTCAACTCATCCCAACGACATCAACGAACTGCCTCGCTAGCGTTCTAACTCGCTGGCTGAGAAGGGCCAATATTAAAACCCGATCCCCCGCTACGGTCAAGACCATAGGCGAGCGTTTCCTAGAATCCGTTCGCCCAGGGATAACACGGCTCCCAAGCCAGTACGAAACTACCCGGAATAACTACCCGGAATATCGAGTAACCAAGGAAACTTCAAGCGATTGCCGGTGTTTATAGCACTGGGTTCGTAAACGAGCATTTCGGCCAGCCACCCCCTCTGGCTACAATGCATTGACCAAGATTCATACTATCGTGATGTCTGAACCCGCCGCACCACAGGCGGTTGTCCCTCCCTCCCCACACCTTATCCCCTCCGAATGTCTCTATGCGTCACAAAGTAGATAGGCTCTCGACGAAACACATGGGTCAGCGTTCCGGAGCCATCAATCGCAGCGCCATCGCCCTCCTGGGTATCGCGGCCGTTGCCGGTGGTGGCTATGCCTGGTGGACCATGGGGGAGGAGCAGGAGGCCCGACGTGCGGCCAACGAGCCGATGCTCCACACCGTAGAAAACGGCCCGTTTGACCATGTCGTCCTCGAACAGGGGGAAATCGAGAGCAGCAGCAACAATGAAGTAAAGTGCGAGGTCAAAGGACGCGGAGGCAGCGGAACCCCAATCCTCAGTGTCGTTCCGGAGGGGACGCTGGTCAAGAAAGGGGACGTCCTCTGCCAACTGGATTCCTCTGCCCTCGAACAAGAAGCCAAGAACCAACGCATTGTCGTCAGCAACGCCGAGTCGGCTGTCATCAGCGCCGAAGCAGGCGTCAACAAAGCCATCATCGCGCGGCAAGAATACCTCGACGGCACCTTCCTGACCGAACGCAAAACCATCCTCAGCGAGATCGCCGTCGCTCAACAGACACTCCGCAAAGCCGAACTGTCTCTGGAGAGCGCCGAACGACTGGCGGCCAAGGGTACTCTCAAACCACTCCAGATCGAGGCTGAACAGTTCGCGGTCCAGAATGCAAAGAATACGCTGGAGTCCGCCGAGGGGCGACTCAAAGTTCTCGATGAATTGACCAAGGCCAAGATGCTGGTGCAATTCGATGCGGATATCGAAACCACCCGCGCAAAACTGGAAACGGATAAAAGCACACTGTCCGAGGAAAAAGAAAAGCTCCAGGAGATTCAAACTCAGATCGCCGCGTGCAAGATCGTTGCACCCGCCGATGGACAAGTTGTTTACGCCAACAAGTTCAGTGGCCGAGGCGGTGGCGAGTTCATCGTTGAAGCAGGTGCTTTGGTTCGCGAACAGCAGACGATCTTCTTGCTGCCCGACCCAACACGCATGCAGGTCAAGGCGAAGATCAACGAGTCCCGCATCAGCTTGATTCGTGACGGCATGCCAGTGAAAATTCGAGTCAATGCGGTAGAGAACGAACTGCTCGGCCGTGTGGTCAAAGTGAATAAATATGCTGAACCAGGTAATTGGTGGGGTTCCAACGTCAAGGAATATGCGACGTTCATTCAAATCATCAATCCTCCAGAGACCATTCGTACAGGAATGACCGCAGAAGTCCGGATCTTCGTCGAGCAAATCGAAGATGCAATTCAATTGCCGGTTCATGCCGTTTATGAGACCAAGCGTCATCATTTCGTTTTGGTTCAAGAGGGGAACCGATACGCAACTCGGGAAATCGAAATCGGAGCGACCAACGATAAATTCGTGACAGTGAAGTCAGGTGTAAAGGTGGATGAAAGCGTTGTGCTCGACCCAAGAAACCATCTCGGAAAAATGGATATTCCTGAGATCCGCGAAGAGGATGATCGATCGCGATTGGTGGCTCTCTCCAATGAACCGCTCCCCAACAAAGGCCCTGTGGCAGCCGGCGGGCCCGGCGCTGTCGCAGGTGCACCCGGTGCAGCAGCAGGTAATGGTGCCGCTGGACGAAGTGGCGGAGCGGGCGGTGGTGGCATGAACGCCGATGCGATCGCTGGAATGATTATGCAACGCATGGATACCAACTCCGATGGCAAACTGAGCAAGGAAGAGGTTGCCGGTGAAGAGCGGATGAAGAACGCGTTCGCCGAGTATGACACCAACCAAGACGGATCGGTCGATTCCAAAGAACTGGCCACGGTCATGAAGAAACGGATGGCAAGCATGGGTGCGGGTGGCCCAGGAGCAGGTGGAAGGGGACCGGGCGCTGGAGGGACCGCAAACTAGCGATGTCATTCTCCGATTTCTCAACGGAAGGATTCGCTTGTCGTGTCGTCGATCTCAAGAAAGAGTTCGTTCTCAAGAGCGAAACCGTAAGGGCTCTTCGCGGTGTCACATTCGATGTCCCCACCGGCGACTACGTTGCGATCATGGGTCCTTCGGGATCGGGAAAGAGTACGCTGCTGAACTTGCTCGGATGCTTGGATCAACCCACATCCGGAAGTCTTTGGTTAGGTGACGATGATGTCGCCAAGATGACGGACGATCAACTCGCCGATATTCGTTCGCGGCGGATCGGATTCGTGTTCCAAGCCTACAACTTGATTCAACAGCTTACTGTCGTAGAGAACATTCAGGTTCCATTGTTTTATCAAGGGAAACCGCTGTCGCGCGAGCAACATCAACGTTGTCTCGATCTGGCCAATATGGTCGGCCTCGGTGAGCGACTCGATCACCGTCCCAGCCAGTTGTCTGGTGGTCAACAGCAACGGGTTGCCATCGCGCGC
>CAYXFO010000473.1:0-3413 GCA_964464255.1 uncultured Pirellula sp. | reverse complement strand
GGCCACCGTGCCGACGGGACCTCTATCGCCGAGTTCATCGATGCTCTCTCACTGCATCCTCGCGAAGATCAACTAGAGCTGATCGAAGGGATCCTCCAACAATCGCGGGATCCTGCGGTCTCGATCGCGTGCGTCAACTATCTTGGAAAGCTCGAGTCATCTGAATGGAGCGAACGATTGCTCGATCGATTAGCAAAGGATGAATCGCCGAAGGCACGAGAGCGGACGATAGCGATTCTTGTTTCGCGCCGGACGACTGCGCTGCAGTTGCTGCATCGCATCGATCGCCAGCAAATGCCAACCACGACATTGTCGATAGATCAAGTCCGTTCGCTGGCAGGTTTTCATGATGCTTCGATCGATGAGATAGTGCGGAAGCATTGGGGACGACTGGCGAGTGCGACACCCGAGGAAAAGCTGGCCGAAGTGCGGCGATTGAACAATGATCTGCGAGCCGCGAGCGGGGATCGCGAGCGCGGTGGGAAACTCTTCGAAGAGCATTGTGCATCTTGTCACAAGCTCTTCGGAGAAGGGAAAGAAGTCGGTCCGGAATTGACCAGTGCCAATCGCAAAGATCGCGACTATTTGCTCGTCTCGATGGTAGACCCGAGCAGTGTGATTCGACGCGAGTATGTGTCGACTGCGATCCGCACCCAGGATGGTCGCATCCTGACAGGTCTCGTTCGCGATGCGGGAAACGGAAAAGTCATCGTCCATGTCGCGCGGGGTGAACCGATCGAGCTATCTCTGGATGAGATCGATGAGATGAAGGAGTCCGAAGTGTCGTTGATGCCCGAGGATCTGTATCGAACTTGGTCGCCCCAAGCGTTGCGCGATCTGTTCGCTTACTTGCAGTCCGACGAGCCGCCTCCCCAGTAGCCACTGCCAGCAACGGAAATTGTACAGAAATGAAACTTTTATATCATCCCGCAGATAACTCCGATCCTCGAACCAGTGGGATCGCGGTTGTCCGACTCTTCGCGGTAATCCAAGTCATCCTGTCCATGGTTGCAAGCTTTGGTTTCCTGGACCATTTCGGGGAGTGTGTGGCTCAAGAGCCAGCCGATCATCGCGTTTATCGCAATGAACTGCGAAGAATCGAGTCACCCCAACCTCTCTTGGCCGATTATCCAGAGTTCTTTGAACCGATTGTGGAAGAGAGTCATTTCGAAGCACCAGCGATCGTCGACGATCCGATGGCGGACTTGGCGGTGCGGGCATGGCGATTCAGCTACAACGCGCGTGGCATTATCGAGATGCCCAACTATCTCCGCGCTCGGGATACTGCAATCATCATGGTTCATCCTTGGGCGATCGACGATACCTGGGGTTGGGTCACTCCCGAACCGAACGGAGTGGCCGATTTTTGCACGCCTCGAAAGAATGCGCTCGCTTCCAAGCATTCCCGCGAAGTCATCAATCCGTTTCTGAAGCGGTTTCGGAAAAGGGTCGGACTGGTGATGTACAGTGTCCCCGGCAACGCCGATCCGATTCGAACCCGAGTGTATCGAACGTTCCACAAAAACCCCAATGCAGATGAGCGATCGGAGGGAGCGAAGCAATTGCACCAAGTCCTCGCGGACTTCGACTACCGAGGTGAGCCTCTGCCGGAAACGATTCCCTTGAGCCACGCGAGTCCGGTGGCCGATTACTTCCGTAACTTCCCGGGCCTCGATGCATCGGATCGGTTCAATAACAAAGGGTTTTGGTCTCTGCCTATTCCGGTCAGCACCGCCATCGATGTCGAACCCGACGACGTGCTGATCTTCGATGGTGAGGGCTATCCGGCGCTAAGGGATTTTCTCAAGCGGAATGGGATCCGCCATGTATTGCTGACCGGGTACGCGACCGACATGTGTTACTGCCGCACGACCGCTGGGTACGAGAACCTGTCCAAGGATTTCAATGTCTTTCTCGTCGCCGACGCATCGTTGGCCACCTTTCCATCGAATACCAGTCCACGCTTCGCCGTCAATGCAGCGATCTCGTATGCCGGGCTGAACCAATTGATCACGCAGGTGTCCTGGGTAAAGCCAATCGAACGAGCGAAGAACGAGTAATGCATGATGGATCGAACGACACCGTACGTAACTACTCGGAGGCAATGGCTGGCGGGATCTCTCGCAACAGGGATTGCCGCATCGGGCTTGTATAAACCGCGTTATGCCTACGCATCGGACAAAAAAGTCGCCCGTATCGCCATCACGCTCGATCTGGAAATGTCTCGCAATTTTCCGACTTGGGAAACGACGCATTGGGATTACGAGAAGGGGAACCTCGACGAGCCAACCAAACGCTACGCAAGTGAAGCAGCCAAGCGGGTCCGTGAGCGCGGTGGCGTCATCCATTTCTTTGTCGTTGGACAAGTGTTCGAACAAGCCAACGTCGATTGGTTGCGTCGCATCGCAGAGGCCGGTCACCCGATCGGGAATCACACCTACGATCACATCAACGTACTGGCGACTCGGAGGGAAGATTTGCAGTTCCGATTCCAGCGAGCACCTTGGCTGCTACCGGATCATGCGATCATCGACCTGATCCGCGAAAACGTTGAACGAACAACCAAGGCGATGCAAAGTCGACTTGGTATTCTGCCGCAGGGGTTTCGCACTCCCGGTGGGTTTCACGATGGACTTCGCAATCATCCCGAGGTTCGGTCGCTGCTCAAAGAACTCGGGTACCGTTGGGCGAGCAGCCTGTATCCTGCGCATCCCAACACCGACCCGCATCAGGAACCATCCGATGCGATCCTCGATGCCATCGCTTCCGCGCAACAAGCGTCGCAACCGTTCACCTATCCCAATGGCTTGATAGAAGTACCCATGAGTCCGATCAGCGATATCGGCGCCTTTCGAACGGGTCGCTGGAAGTTGGATTGGTTTCTACGGTCGGTTGAGCGCAGTGTTCATTGGGCGATTGAGCATGGGGCGGTCTTCGATTTCCTTGCTCACCCTTCTTGCTTGGGAGTCATGGATCCCGAATTCAAGACGCTCGATTTGATTTGCCGATTGGTCGAAGAATCCGCAGGCCGAGCGGAATTGACGGACCTCAATGCAATCGCAGCGGGTTGATAGCCGAAGTTGAAGACTGCAACTTGACTATTCAATCTGCCTGCTGCGTTTCTCTGCGGCAGTCAGTTTCCTCTGGTCCAATTCATCGTTCCCGACAAAATAAGTTACTCTCCAAGCAATCCTGCAAACCGCAATCGTATAAAATGACGCTCTGACAGGCATCGGTCTTTCCAGAGAAAAAACATGAAACTCGGTCAACTAAGCCAAGTGCTGCGCCAATATCTTGGTTCTTCGTTTCGCGTCGAAATGCCATCGGGCACGCTGTTGCCCGAGCACTTTCATGTGACCGAAGTCGGTAAAGTCACCAAGGACTTCATCGATTGCGGTGGCGTTCGACGGTTA
>CAYXFO010000472.1:0-3420 GCA_964464255.1 uncultured Pirellula sp. | reverse complement strand
TTCTGGAGATCATCAATGCGCTGGATTGCCACTCCTTGGATCTGTGCAAGCTCCTTCGCAATTTCGTCGAGTGTTCCGATATTTCCTATCTCTTCCGCACGCTTAGGGGGCGACTGCGACGTCCACTGAACCAAGGCAGGATTTCCCGTTTTGGCACCGATCCATTCCCTGGTCCCCTGCATGCGTTGATCGAAGCTCTGCTTCTCGCGGTCGAGTTTCGCAGTTTCCGTATCTCGCAGTTTTTTGGCTTGCTCTTTCGCTAACTCGATCTTCTTTTTCAACTTTTGTTTTGATTGTTCGAACGAGCTCAACTCTGCCGAACGAGCCGACTTGTGAGTAGACTTTATCCGAGCCAAATCCTCTTTTTGGCGATTCAAGCTCTCGAGTGTTTTTCGCTCCGAATCGCACAGGAACGCATCTAGAAATGCATCCCAGCTCGTAATTGCTAGTTCGATGGCTTGCTGCTGAACTCGGACAAGCTTTTCAAATGCTTCACGATGCGCAGCGGTAGATGAGTCTCTCTTTTTTCGCAGCGTTTCCGCCCCAATAGAGTGGGTTTCGTTGAGTACTTCCCAGCGACTACTCAATCCGCGAATTCGTCGTCGATTATCAGAGAGTAAGTCTCGGACTATTCCGTTCAAGCCCGATGAGTCGATCGTAGGGGAGTGCATGAGTCAATTTTCGTTGCACAGAGGACCGAAGCGATTTTCAATCCTTTGATTATACGCGTCCCCGAAGACAAACGCACGGAATTGCGATCATTACTTGCCAGACATCGCTGTGAACATTTCGCGCGACATTTGAATCGCGGCAGGCCCCACCAGCACAACAAACACACCCGGAAAGATAAAGATCACAAGTGGGAATATCAGTTTCACGGCGGTCTTGGCCGCTTTTTCCTCGGCAATCTGTTGCCGCTTGATTCGCATGGTGTCGCTTTGCACTCTCAAAGCCTGCGCGACCCCTGTCCCGAACTTATCCGCTTGAACCAGAAGGGAGGCAAGGGCTCGAACATCATCAACGCCTGTTCTTGCGCCTAACTCCTGCAAAACCGCCTGTCGGGGACGCCCCATCTGCAAATGCAAAGTGCTCAATTGCAATTCCTCGACCAACGTGGGATAGGTCGACTTCATTTCGTCGGATACCTTACGGATGGCTTGATCTAATCCCAACCCCGCTTCCACACTGACCACGAGAAGGTCCAAACAATCGGGCAACGCGAGAGTGATCTCCTTCTTGCGTTTGGATCCCAAAAAACTCAATACGAATTCTGGGAGATAGAATCCTATGCCACCACCGAGAAACGCTCGGAGCAACAAGACATTGGAAACACCGGAAGTCAGGAGTCCAAAGCTACCCCCCAAAAATAGCCCCCCTAGAGCGCAGGCCATCTTCAATGCAAGAAATACAGTAAACGCATCCTCCGATCGAAATCCTGCCTCCACAAGTCGCTGCCGAAGTTTTCCGATCTCGACCTCCGACCGCGGTTGCAAGTGCCTTGCGAGAACCGGGGATGCCGTCTGAACGATATGGTTGATGAATTCCGACGACGCGTCCTTCGACGACTTCGTTTTCTTCAGCATGCTGCTGCTGAGTATATCCAGCCGCGTCTCAGCTCGAGTTCGCTGCTCTTTGGTTGTCAAATCCATGGCGAACCAGAATAACGCCATGACTCCCACGAAGACGGCCCCAATCAAAGCCAGACTCTTCATCGAGACAGCCGCCAGCAGATACGGAGAAAAAGGCTCGATCAGCGAATTCACAATTTCAGTCATCTGCGGGTCAAACCTTGATATCGATGATCTTCTTAATAGTCCATGCGCCGACTAACTGCAGTACGATTGTCCCGCCGAGCATCCACTTACCCATCGGATCGGTAAACAACTTCATGACGTACTCCCGATTCGTGCAGAACATCATGAGGAACAAGCCTGGCGGCAAAGCGAGCAACACGATTCCTGACAACCGCCCTTCGCCCGTCAATGCTTGAATTTGGCCTGCCAGGCGGAAACGCGCACGGATCAGCTGGCTAATCTTTTCCAGAATCTCCGCCAAATCACCCCCTGTCTGTCTTTGCAAAATAACAGCGGTTGCAAAGAATCGAAGGTCGAGATTCGGGATACGGGTGGCCATGCTCTCAAGTGACTGCTCAAGAGAAACCCCAAGATTTTGCTCCTCAAAACATCGACCAAATTCCCGTCCGAGAGGTGCTGCGACCTCTTGCGAGATCAACCCGAAACCCGCGCCCAGCGAATGGCCCGCTTTCAGAGATCGACTCAACATATCCAGGGCATCCGGCAGTTGAGTATTGAATTTCGCGATCCGCCGCTTACCCCGCCATTTCATCAAGAAAATTGGGGCGTAGAACATTATCCCACCAGCCAAGGGTGCGAATAGCGGAGAGATGGGTGCAAGCAAACATAGGATGGTTGATGCAACCCCCAATCCGATACACAGCAGGGCAAACTTCTCGACCGTTATCTTGGCATCGGCTAGTTCCAACAAGGTGGTCACGTTGAACTTCGAGGAGATCCATTTCTCGAATTCACTCTGGCTTTGTTGATTGTTTCGGAGAAGCGAATCGCTGGCCACCGCCTTCATGCTAGCCTTCGTCGCAACGGTCAACGTCGACAAACGAGCCTCAACGGCCGTTGACGGTTCGACTCGAAACGCGAGTAAGATCGAGCCCAGGAGGGCAGCGATGCTGGCTCCGACAAATATGCTGATGACTAATGTCATGGATGACTTAGGCCCTCATCATGATTCGCTCGCGGAATGCACTCGCCGGCAAGCGAACCCCGGCCGCCTCCAGTCTTGGCATGAAGCTCGGGCGAACACCGGTAGCTTCAAAGTAACCGTGTGCCTTACCATTCTCATCCACTCCCTCTTGAACGAATCGGTAGATGTCTTGCAAGACCACTGTGTCTTGCTCCAACCCCTGTACCTCCGTAATGTTCAAGACGCGTCGCGGACCACCCTGCAATCGGTTGGCTTGGATGATGATGTCCACCGCACCCGCAATCTGTTGCCGAATCGCTTTTACCGGAAGTTCGAAGCCCGCCATCATGACCAGGGTTTCCAATCGAGCGATTGCATCGCGGGGTGAATTGGAGTGAACGGTAGTCATCGAACCATCGTGCCCTGTATTCATCGCTTGAAGCATGTCGAGCGTCTCAGGCCCTCGACACTCGCCGATGATGATCCGTTCCGGACGCATACGAAGCGCATTTCGAACCAAGTCGGTCGCCGTCACTGCACCCGTTCCTTCGATGTTGGGCGGGCGAGTCTCCAAACGTACCACGTGCTCTTGCTGGAGCTGCAATTCAGCGGCATCTTCGATCGTGATAACACGCTGGTCGTTTTGGATAAAACTGCTGAGGGTATTGAGCAACGTGGTCTTACTCTAACCAGTGCCTCCAC